>CAZFSN010000178.1:0-6821 GCA_964521815.1 uncultured Ignavibacteria bacterium
GTATGTATCCACGCAAAAATCAAATTTATTAAATATTTCAAAAAATTCTTGTAATGTTTCGCAAAATTCCACATATGTTACATTATTAGTTATTTTATTAAATACTTCTTTTTGTGTATTTATTTTCATATTTTTCTCTATTTTTTTTGAAAGATTCAATTTAACTATAACATGTAAATCAAGATCCATTTTAAATATATTAGTCCAAATATTTCTAAAATAATGTGAATATTTTTCACTTCTATTATTTCAAAGCTATCCTCTATATAGATTGTCAACTCTTTATCATATTTTTTTACAATCTTCATTTTGACTTCAAGTACATCACCGTGACCGAATTTCACCCGGCTTTCCTCTACTCTTTTTATAAAATCTTCATCCTTAACATAAGCATTTATGGTTCTTCCATTATAAATAAATCCCCATTTCCATTTTTTTTTCGAATCCAATATTGGTTTGATTATGGCCAATCTGACATCTACTATTTCTTCCCCTTCTTCTTCATTTAGGCAACGATTTTTATCCGCAATATATTTAAATTCTTCTTTCTTTGCTTCTATAACTTTTTCTTTTTCTACTATCACGTCAATACCCTTAATCGAATCGTCGCCTTCAAGTTCTCTAAAAGTTTCCCTTAAAGCTTGGTCAAGCTTGATGTCCCTTTTGATAATGTCATATACATTGCCATTAATATTAAAAACCTTATTATTATCACCAATAACTGTTATATTATTACCTTCCTGTTTCACGCCTTCCGGTTCTTTTCCTTTTAAGAATATCTTCAATTTCAATATGCTATCAATATACTTGAATAATTCCCTCGCTATCTGAATATTACTTCCCGTGAATATTGCTGGCGCCAGAGGTAGCCCCACCCTTACTATCTCAAATAATTCTGATAATCCGAAACTACCAGGTTGCGTATTTTTAACTTTTATTAATATTTCATCTTCGGGATATATTTCTCTTTGAATTAATCTTAATACCATTAATATATTTGACTGCGTCACAACGAGCGTATCTAGTTTTATATAATCATTATCTGTATTATAATTTATTATAAATTCACATATCCCGGAATTATCCATCTATTACCCCTTGCTGGCTTAAATTAAATATCGCTATTCTTTTAAAAGAAATATAGCACTATATTTATATTTCGTCAAGCTGGAATTTAGCCGCGAATCTGTAAAAAAATATTGTTAAGCCCGGCAGTGTAGTCAATAAGTCCGTAAAATAAAAAACTACGCCCAGCAGGAGTTGAACCCGCAACCTTCTGATCCGTAGTCAGACGCTCTATCCAATTGAGCTATGGGCGCAGACAATCTATTCGTTGCCGTTAAACATCCGCCGGGGCAAAAGACGGGCAGACGGGGACGTCTGCCGCGCACATTCGGGCGTATGCGGATCCATCAAGACGCCCCTACGCGCCGGGTGTTTATCGGCTATTTTTCTAAACGATAATTAAATATCATCGGGTCCCGGTTGGCAAGCATTTTCTACCGTTTACCGAAAAATGTTCGGGCCGCCTCCGAAATGAATCCCCAGGCCAAACCGCCATGAATGCATATATATATGGCCGGCAATTCGAACAGATAACCGATGCCATGCTTTATTGCCTCGTACAGACTGCCAATTAAAATAGCGACCGCGTAAATTTCCACATAGAAAGCCAGATAAGGCCGGGTGAAATCGTCGATAAGGGCGATCATTATCAAGCCAACAAGACCCAGATAATATAGCGGCGGTATCAGGGCGCCGGAGGAAATCGCCTCCCGATGTTCGCGTAAAAAGCGGAAGCGGCCGACACCATAGCGCGTGAGCTGTTTAAACAGGCTTTTCAAACTATTTCGGGGATAGTAATAGACCGCCAGTTTCGGGGAGGTAAACGATTTGAAACCGGCTCGGCTAACTCGATAGTTGAATTCCACGTCTTCAGCGGCATCGAATGCCTCGTTGAAATAGCCGATCTTCTCGAACACTTCCCGCCGGTACGACGCCCCCGATGAGGTCGGATCGACATACTTTTCATCCATCGAATAGATAGTCGAATCGAGGCCATGTCCGAGCGCCGATTTTCTGGCGATAGCGACCGCTTTCTGGAAGAAGCCGTTATCCGGAGTGTCCAGCAATTGAGGCCGACTCAACGCCGACACCTCTTTCTCAATCATCAGGCTGGCGGTGTTTTTCAGAAGCTGATCATTATCGATATACACATGCCCATCGATAAACGTGATTATCTCTCCCCCGGCCGCTTTGGCGCCGATATTGCGCGCCGCCGATGACAGCCGTTTGGGGTTATTCAGCAACCTGACGCGCGTATCTTTCGATGCTATTTCATTGACTATGGCTACAGTGTTATCATCGGATTGACCATCGACAACCAGGATTTCCAGCTTATCTTTGGGATAATCCTGATTTAAGATAAAATCCAGCGTTCGGGCGATAAATCTCTCCTCATTGCGTATCGGGACTACGACAGAGATAATCGGCCAGGCGAAATCATCATCGAATTGTTTTTCAGCTTCATTTATCATGTTGTAAAAAGTATCGTCCTTTTTTGATTAAATCTATAGGTGCGCCTCATAGTTTAAGCCCGTCACTGCGAATCCCGCGATAAGCGGGATGAAGCCGTCAAAGCACGTCCATGCAATCTGTATATTTGCTGCTGAATGACTTACAGATTGCTTCGTCGCCCTTTGGGCTTCTCGCAATGATAGGTTTTACGATTTTCGATAAACCGCTAAACACAAAAATATTGCCTCGCTGTATTTTACGTTTTATTCCGCCTCCGGGTACGTTCCGGGTGGAATCATCGGCAAGGCTTGACCCCTGGCTTCGTTTATCATCTTGATATATTCATAAGCCGGTTCTTTTTCTATTATTTTAGTTTTCACGAACGGAATCGGGCTGGAAAAACCGAACAGGCCTTTATATTTGGGTATTTCTTGTATAGAAATTTCCTGATCGGGTTTTAGTCCGGCCTGATTTTTAGCGATTTCTATAGCCAGCATCACCCCGCCGATTTCATCGACCAGACCGGCCTCAAGGCCATCCAGCCCGGAATAGAAACGGCCTTGTGCTACAGCTTTGACCTCATCGACAGTCATATGACGTCCGGCGGCTACTTTACCGACAAAATTATCATAAAATTCCAGAATTATCTTTTTCATTGCGGCTCGCTCTTCATCATCGAGATTGCGGGCCGGTACGGTGATATTTAATATCGGCACCGTGACTCCATAGCCGAGATCGGCATGTTTGCCGCGTTGGACATGGTCGGAGGTCATACCGAGCTTTTCGGAGAAGCCGATATCATACAGCCAGCCGCCGATAACGCCGATAGAGCCGGTAATCGTAGTTGGTCCGGCCAGGATTTTATCGCCATACATGGAAATCCAGTAGCCGCCCGAACCGGCCACCTGCCCTTGGCTGACGATAACCGGTTTTTTCGCGGCGCATTTTTTTAGGGCTTCAGCCACCAGATCGCTGGCCATACCATCCCCACCCGGCGAATCTACCCGGAAGACCACAGCTTTTACAGTATTGTCATTGGCCAATCCAATAAATTCTCTTTCGAGCCATCTGGCTTTTATACCACTATCCATAGCGCAGGCGCCAAGCCCATAAACTACGGCTACTTCAGGCAGCATTCCCCATTGCGCTTGCGGCAGGGCATTGGCAAATAGCTCCCGGCTAGCCATTGGTCGTAGTTTTTCATCTAATGTTTTCTCAACAATTTTGTCTACATCGGACCAGCGGGCCAATGTATCGACCAGGCCATCATCTAAAGCCGCCTTTGCGGGGAAAACCGCTTTCTCATCGACCAGATAATCAAACATGCTCTCGGAAATCGAACGTGATTGGCAGATATCCTTGCGAGCGGTTTCGTACAGGTCATCGGTATAAGCTTGATATTGTTCGCGTTCGGCATCCGACATGTTGTCGCGGGTTAATACTTCCGCCGCCGATTTATATTTGAAAAACCGCCATTCATCGAAACCCAGACCAAGCTTGGCCAGCGTGCCTTTGAAATATGTGTTCCCAAGCACGTAGCCGAAAATATCGATCATACCTTCGGGATCGAGCACTATCTTATCCGCGACGCTGGCGAGGTGATACGATGTAATATTGGCGCCATCAGTGAAGACAATAACTTGTTTGCCATTTGCCTGAACCTTTTTAAGTTCCTCCCTGATTTCCCAGGCAAGTTCCGGAGCGATTCGTATCGATGATAAATTCAGGGCGATTGCCGTGATTCGCGGATCCTCGCCGGCCGCCTGGATATCGCGCAGAGCATCGAGGAATTCGATATTATCTTTATCAAAAAACTTATAGCCCTGATAAACGACCTTGCCACTGAAATCGATTTTAAGATATCTTTTATTCTTGTCCACCAAAGCCGGAAACACGCTCGGCCGCATGCCGCCAACTCGATAGATATAGGCGTTCTGGGTATGATCTTGCTTATCGTCAAAATACAGCTGACTGCCGATACTTGCCATGCCGAAATTGACAGTCAGTCCAGCGGTAAACTTTTCATTTCTAAAGTACCTGCCGGTCAAGTTGATGCCGGGGATTATCTCGAATACCGCGCCGGCGCTCCAGGGCGCTTCATTGAATTTTGTCTTTTCTCTCATGGCCATATCGCCGAAAAGGGTGAGCCGGGAATTGCCGAATGGCCGAATACCGATATCGGCTACACCCTGCTGGCAATCGCTTTGCAGCGAATAATCCAAAATCAGGCCAATCGACAGATATTTCACCGGCCGGGCAATTAAGCTGGTTTTATAGATATGCTCGTGCTTTAAGCTATCATCATCGGAACTGGACCAGGCATAGGCCATACCTACGGCATATCCGGCAGTCCCGGTGCCTAGAGAAATCTGGTAATCGGTGACATCGGATTCACCATATTCGTGGTTGACCATACCGAAGCTTAAATGAGGCACCGCGAATATAGCCCCCCAATCTTTAAAATAACCGGCTATATTCAATAAAGAGCCTTCATTTTTGCCGCCCGTGGTATAATAATAACGGCTTTCCGGAAATTTCAAAAAATTAAGATTGGCCGGATTGACGAAACCCAGAAGTCCTTCTTGAAACACGCTGGGTGATGTCATTAGAAAATCGGTCTCTGAATAATAGCCTGGAATCCGGCGGTCGAAACCGCGATCGGAGTATAATTGTCCATAGCTGAAATTGGCAGATAATAATAAGGCGGCCAATATGATTATTAATGATGATTTCAAAATTATCCCTTTCCTGACTTACGGTTTTACTGCTATTCCTAAAGCAAAGCTGATGTTATGATAATTAGTAGGCAGAATCAATTGTTTTATTTCAACAATTCCATAAAATTATAGTATTTGACTGCTTTTAAAACTGGAGAACATATCGATTTTTCGCTTGACATAATAAGGGTGATTCAGGTATTTTAGTTAAAGTAAACTCAAAGTAGCTGAATGAGCGCTATTGTTTCCAAGTTATTTGGCTCATCCTGACAGAATATCGTTTTCAGGGGAAGAAGAAACAATTAATATTACGGAACGATTATAGGATTGTTTAAATCTTTGCAAGCATAAGGAGTCGGCTATGAGATGGGTATTTATGAGCGTAATTTCCATCGTTTTAATGATTGGAGCAAGTTGTCAAAATAACCCTACGGAGGATTTGCCGAACCCGACTCCGGCGGCGATTGTCCTTTCGACAAATTATCCATCGCTTGAAGTGGGCGGAGAGGCATCAATGGTATTCGCCTATATTCTGGCCGAAGACGGCGACACCCTGGGCGCGGGCTATCCTATCAGATTTGAAATTGTCGAAGCTCCGGCAACATCCGGTCCGGGAAGCCCGTCATTTGAGTATATAGCTACCGCGGATTCGGTACTGCTTGAAGTGGCAGCTGTTACCAACAGCGAGGGCCGCGCTTCAACTATATTTTATTCCGGCACCGAGGCCGGGGATGTGATGATTAGGGCAGCTTATGTTAGCAACGAAGAGATATCGGTGAGTGAACATTTAATAACTATTATGCCTGCCGAAACGATACAGCTTATTCTTTCTATAGCTTATTATTCCATCCCTCACGGCGGAGCCTCGACATTGATTTACGCGAGTATCCTTGATGATGAGGGTATACCAATCAGCGACGGTCATGAAGTTTTATTTGAAATAACTGAAGCTCCATCCTGGACCGGTGAAGATAGCCCTTCATTAGTCTATCCATCATCAGATGACTCCGTATTGTACGCTTATGAAGCATATACCGAAGACGGGGTCGCTTCAGTAAGCCTGTATTCAGGAAACCTGCCGGGTATGGTCCGGATAAGAGTGTCAACATTATATGATGAGGAGAGCTATTCTGACTCGGCGCAAATTGCTATTACAGCTAACAACATGTATTATATCGAACTCTCCGCCGCCGATTCCGCTATTGAAGTTGGCGGCAATACAACCACCGTCTATGCTAATTTGATGGATTGGCATGGGGAGCCCGCGGGCGAGGGCTACGAAATTAAACTTGAAATAATAGGGTCATATCACAACAATGTGACATTTATCTTACCGGATAATGATGACTCTATTCTGGTTGATACCACGGATATAAATGGTCAGATTAGCGGCGAACTGCGTTCAGGTACCCACTGGGGACTGGTTGTAGTCCGAGCAACCGCTTTATTCGATACCTCGATTTATACAGAAGAACCGGTTGTCATGATATTGGCCGGCCCGGCGCATTATATTAGTATAATGCCTTCTGCCGTTCCCTAATCTTAAGGTGAAGCTATTAGAATGGGAGTAGCCGCCGCGGTCTGGGA
>CAZFSN010000179.1:0-3719 GCA_964521815.1 uncultured Ignavibacteria bacterium
ACTTAGTTCTTTTAATATATACCGCGAAGAAAACTATCCATGTCACTGACCAGATAATTAAAATCTCAAAATGTTCAGGCCATTTGACACGGGGAAAGTTAAAGAAAACAATACCAACCAACATAAAAGAGGTACCGAGCGCTGGAAAAAAGAATATTATTAATAACAAATTATATAAATATCTCATTAAGCACCACCAGATCAACTACCTAATAAGTCAATACTTTAATTATGGTATCGTCCCAATTAATAAAATATTAAGAATTTCGCGCCGTCGGGTCCCCTGACCCGACAGCTATTGCGCTGATTGAAGCAAGAAAATTCGTCAGGTGATGATAACGGACGACACGCGAACTACAGCCTCCCTTTCACCATCTCCCTTACCCTGCCGCCGCAAACCGCGCTATTAAGCTTGCGGATAACCCGACCGGTCAGGAAATTCAGCTTGGCCTCAGGGGATTTGAATTCAGCCTTGCTTATTTTATTTAGCTCATCATCAATAGCCGTCAGAATCGCGGTTTCTGAAATTTCAGCTTTACGGCTTAGTAGACTATCCAAATTGGCCTTCAGCATCTCCGGCGATGATTCAGCCAGTAATGATATGATTGCTGTTTCAGTCAGCTTTCCCTGTTTTTTTGCGTCCAATAATTGGGCAACAATAGCCGGATCAAAATCGGCGACTTGCTTATTCAATCGATAGGCTTTTTTCAGAATCGTGAACAAAATCGATGGATTGATTGTGTTGCGTTCAACCAACTTATCAAATAATTCCCTAAGCGAGCTTACTACCGCCTTATGAGCGATTGTCTCCGGCACGCCCAGCTTTTCCCATTTCGCCTCAAAATCCCAGGCGCGTTTGGGCAGGCTTTGTTCGAAACCGGCGACGGTGCAGGCGGGAATCACTACCGGCGGGCTGTCCGTATCGGGATACATGCGGTTGGGGCCGGGCAGAATCCGTTCGAACGTCGTGGTGTAATCGCCCAGATGTTGACGGGTCTCGTTGGGCACGCCATCGAATGCCTCCTCGGCTCGAATGACAATTTCATTCATAGCCGTCACCACATCCATAGCAGGACCCCAGGTTAGTACGATTACATCATTTTCCGTAGCTTTGAATTCCGAGTTTAAGGCAATATTCACCGCCTCGCCAAACTGCGGCGCCAACATACGGGAACTCGCGATATTGGGTAATTGATCCAAACAGGCGATAACTCTAACTCGACCGGAGAACTCATCGGCGAAAGTTCGTCCGGGCTGGATCTCGCGTCTCAACAACCCGCCAAAACCGGGCAGTTTCACCGCGCCCAAACGCTGATCGCTGTCAATCGCCTTATTCAAAAGCGAAGAGGACGAAATGCCCTTTAAAAGCGAGGTCACATCTTTTTTGACAGGCTGAAACGATTCTTTGGTAACGCCTCGTTTTTTCAATTCAACTTTTATTTCCAGCAAATGCATCTGGCGAAATGCTTCTATTTCGGTCATCTTATCTACATAGCTTGTCTTGGCGATACCTTTCATCTCCACTCGCGTACCGCCTTCGATCGAAACATTGACATCCTGACGGACACTACCGATTCCCCGGCGAACCAGTCCCGAGGCTTTCAGCAGGCGGCCGATTAATTCGTTGACCTCGCGAGCTTCCCGCGGCGATTCTAAAACCGGCTCGGTGATTACCTCCACCAGCGGCATCGATAGACGATCGGTTTTAAACGTGATCGTATGGCCGCAATCGGAAACCTCCCGACAGGCGTCCTCCTCCAGACATAAATGCGACAGCATTATCTTACGTCCTTTATATGGCACCCAGCCGCCCACGCCGACTACCGCCGTCCGCTGAAAACCGGTCGGAATTGAACCGTCGAGATACTGCTTGCGCGACACATGAACTTCATCCACGATAGCGCAATGAAGCATCAAAGCCAGACGTATCGCTATATCAAGGGCTTTTTTGTTGATAGTAAACGGCGGCGTATCATCCATTTCATAAGTGCACATATTATCCCGGTAAAGTTGATAAATAACCCGTTTTCTCGTCTTAAATTCCATCAACGCGGTACCGTCATATTCGCCAAGTTCAGAAAGCGTCGGCCGCATGTGACGGACTATTTCGGCATCCGGAGAATCATTACGATAACCCGCCGGACAGCGACAAAACAGCTTTTCGTCAGTTTTTAGCTGGTGATGTATTTCCAAACCGCATTTAAAACCAAGATTTTTTAAATTTATTCCATTCATTTGATACTGACCCATATAAAAAGGTTGACAACAGACCCAATACCTCTATATTGTTGCATGATAATAAAACGGGGGATGTAGCGCTAATAAATAATTGAAGGATGTGAGCGGTGCTTTTAGACTATCTACTCTTGACCTTGAAAACTGATCGTGAAGTAGGCCTGGGGGCCTCACCATTATCACTTCAGATTTCAACATTTATTCAAAAATTATTCGATAACCCAAATTATGTGCCTTCCAGCGGCAAATATCCGCTGGTTCAGTATAAGGTTATCCGGGGCGCGCCATTGATCGTGGCTGTTAATGAAGGCTGTGATGTGCTCTGGCAGACTTTCGATAAGCTGGAAGATATCAACGAAATCAGTCCGTGGAAAGTCACGGAAAAAAGGGTTATCGAGAAGAAAGCCGAATTGGGACCCTGTGAGGAACAAATAAGATATCGTTTCCTGACACCATGGCTGACATTGAAAGAGGCGGAAATCGGCAAAGATATTAAGACCGACTCGGAACAAAGAAATTCGGCTTTGGCGACAATTTTAGAGAGTAACATTCTGGCTGTCGCCCGTAACTTTAATATTTCGGTCGATGCCAATATCAATATTGAACTTATGACCAAGGATGAATATATTATCCAGCGCGATACGGATATTGCCGGATTTTTCGGATCATTTTATGTTAATTTTCAAATACCTCAGTTTTTGGGCTTGGGCAAGTCGGTGACCAGGGGCTTTGGAACGATAAAACAAAGCTAATTTCTAAAATGCACTTCAAATTCATAGGTTAACATTGTTTGAGGTGTTTTTTGAGCTAAAGTAAATATGTTTCAATAATCATTAATTAAAATCCTTGTCAAAATAGTATATTTTCAATTGAGACTGCCGCTCAATAAGCTTAACAGATTATCAATTAATAAGTTGCATTTTAAAAAAATTTGAAAGCAATTACGAATCTATAATTAATTAGGACCGGATATTTTTTTTCAGGCTTCCAGGAGCAATAATCGTATCAGTCTATAATCTTTTAGGCTGTTCGAGACCCGCTATTTGGTATCAGCTATTATGGTTCCGGCAGATAGTTATTGGTAAGCGCGGTCCAACCACATTTGTGATAGATTAAAGCTTAAACGCATGGAACAGAATTACCTCCACTCTATAGGCGTTGCTGGTCACGAGCTAAAATACGGGAAATACAAATCGCTGCCGTCTCTAAACCATTTATGATAGCCCGATAACTCTTGACAATTCAAGGAGATTCCATATATTGACGACACTTAAAAGCAGGAATCGTATTTTTAAAATGCGTAGATTGAAAAGATCGAAACGAATTTGATGAAGTCTCAATAATAATCGGGAGTACGACATGGGAAAAAATACTTTTAACATAATCATTTTAAATGGCCGACCCGCGTCGGGCAAATCCGAGGTAATCGACTACCTGAAAAAAGTACCGGTAACCGACCGCGTAAAAAGATTCCATATCGGCGA
>CAZFSN010000179.1:3819-6748 GCA_964521815.1 uncultured Ignavibacteria bacterium
TCCCGGGGCGCGGAACATGGCGGCTACCGGGAAGCTTACCCGCATCTGTCGGATGATATTTTGAAAAAGGCGGCGATTTTTTATATCGATGTCCCCTGGGAGGAATCGCTACGTAAAAACAGAAAGAGATTTAATCCCGAAAAACCTGACTCTATCCTCGAACACGGCCTGCCCGATAGTAAACTGGAACGATTGTACAAAGATGTCGACTGGCCGGCTTTCAAGGGCAATGATCCCGAATTTATTACAGTCAAAGGCCATAAAATCCCTTATGTGGTATTAGATAATAATCCGGATATTACCACTCCTCGCGATGAAAAACTGGGGCAAGTTTTAGAACAATTATTCGGCAAGCTCTGGAAAATTAGGAAATAGGTCCCTTTTAGAAGCGCAGGGCTTCTGATACATTATTTTTACCGGGTTCTAAAACTTTGTTTGGGAATCCGGCAGGAAAAATCCCCGACTGCAATCGGGGATTATACAATTTTAATCTTAAAGTTATTTTATCAACAACATCCGCTTTGTTTCATTGATACCATTAGCGGATAATCTGTAAAAATACAATCCTGATGAGACATCTCCGGCCTGCCAGGTTATCTGATAGTAACCGGCCGGCATCTCCTGATTAACGAGTGATGCTACTTTATTACCCAGAATATCGAAGATATCAAGATTAACCTGAGTCGTATTACTTAAGCCGAATCCAATAACGGTTGAGGCATTGAACGGGTTGGGGTAGTTCTGATTTAACGATAATTTTGATGGAATATTGTCGGATAATTGGCGTATATCTTCTATGGTTTGTGGAAAAAACTCAACTGTTAAACTTCCGTATATAGAAGTTATGCCGTCGCCTTCATATTCAACATAATTTTGGATGACGGCGTAGAAATCGTGAGTGCCGGCGGTGACATTATAGACTCTAGTGTGCGAAAACGAATGATCGTCAATATCGGCATTCACCGCTTCAACGGAAACGCATCCATCATCACTGCTCCAATCAGGTTCATCACTCGCGGCCAATACGATTCTATCCCCAACATCGGCATAGCAGACACCATCGAAATGAACGACCACTTTACCTGCCGTGGCCAACTCCAATGTAATTTGATCCAATGTGACGAGGCTGCTGACATCGAGATTTGTTTCGTTAATTCCGTGTAGTTCCACGACAGGCTGATTAGGCAAATCAGGGAAAAACTCAATAGTCAGACTCCCATAGAGATCGACTATGCCGCTTCCATCCTGTTCCACATAATTATGGGCAATTGCGTAAAACGTGTGACTTCCGGCTTCCACCGGGTACAAGCGTGAATGTGAAAATGAGCAACTGTTTATATCAGAATCTACCGCCTCAACACAAACATTACCGTCATTGGCTTCCCAATCAGAGGTATCGCTGGCAGCCAATATAATTAAATCTCCAGCATCAGGTCTACATTTTCCATCAAAACGTACTAAAACAAAACCGGATGAGCCGGCCACAATTGTCTGCTCACCGACAACAACCGGATTTCCCCGAACATTTAGATCTGTTTCGTTTATACCAACATGCTCAACAAAAGGCTCATCCGTGTTTTCAGGGAAAAACTTGACTGTCAGAGACCCGTAAACGGAGGCGATTCCGTTACCGTCATGTTCCACCCAGACCTCTCCCACGGCATAAAACGTGTGACTGCCCGCCGTTACCGGATAACTGCGAGTATGAGAGAAAGTACCCCTGTCAACATCGGCGTTGGCGGCTTCAACCGCAACATTGCCGTCATTGTCTTCCCAAATACTCGTATCGCTGGCGGCAAGAACAACTCTATCGCCAAAATCGGCAATACATTGGCCATCGAAGTGAACGACAACATCGCCCGCTTCCGGCGCATCGATAGTTATTTCCCCGAGGACGACCGGCGCCCCTTCCAGGTTAACATCCGTTTCGGATATCCCCTGATGCCAAACTAACGGCTGGGCTTGACAGGGGGCTGTAATAACTATGCTTAAAAATAAAGCACACAAAATCACGATTGTTTTGTTCATAAATCACTCTCCCGCGTCTTTAATTTTTTCGATTTTCAACCAAACCTTCACACGTTCAGGTAAGCTAAACGCCGTTGTTTAATTGTTCCGCGAATGTATTTTAACATTGTTTAAATTTAATTGCAAGAAAACATTTAGATTTTATTGATATTCAAAGCTATTCACTTCGTTCCGAAAATCTTTTAGAGAACGCGATTACATAAAAAAACTCCGTTTCGGCAAAAGCAACACATGGCACACTTGTCAGAAGCACAGGGCTTCTGACCTACCCCCTCTCATTATGTTTCTGTAAGGGATGGTCTAAGACCATCCCGTTGACGGGTCGATCTTAGATCGACGCCCTACGGTATCTTTAGTCAGGGGATAGCAACTAAGCTTGAAAAGCAAAAGCGTAACTCATAACATAAACCTAAAAATGTCCCAAATGCATTCCCCGTGTTGTCGGGTCTCCGTACCCGGCAACATGACAACAAACAAAAGGAGAAAAAATGGATAGGAAAATAAAAACAATCGGGGTTTTTATAATTGCCAGCGCTATTATCTGGGGAGTAGTTATTATCGGCTGCGCCTTCAAGCTGAAAGGCACGGAATGTTTCAGTGAAATAACTACTATTCTCAGTGCGGGCGCGGGTATTCACCTGATACTTATTTGGGGCCCCCTGGCCGCTCAAATGAAGAAGATGAAGGGCGGAGAATAGCTAGATAAATTAACTTACTCGTTCCCAAACCCGTTTGGGAACCAGGGGGGAAACCCGACTAACGATGCTTGTACCTCACCCAGCAGATAAGTAAGTTGAATGTTCAACGTCTTTGGAATATGCCCACCCGATTAGTGGGTTACCGTTCTCACGGGAATGACAGGCTGGCGGCTACTCCTCTCATTGCCGAGCGCCGCTTGGTA
>CAZFSN010000180.1:0-6738 GCA_964521815.1 uncultured Ignavibacteria bacterium
GGTGGTTTACGCTAATAAATAAAACGATCAGCGACCATATAAATAGAAACACCTCGGGGGCGATCAAGCGATAATCGATATTACTAAAATTCATATTGGCAACCTACCTTAACAATTTACGGCTTTGGCGTTATTTAAAATTCTATCATAAATTTCAAGTTGCTTGTCTATGATGGTTTCAACCGAAAAGCGCTTATGAGAATCCTCATAAGCCGTGCGTACGATTCTGTCTCTGAAATCAGAGTCGGTCAGGATTTTTTTTATGCCGGCGGCCAAACCATCTACATCTTTTTCCGCAAGAAGAATGCCGTTGAAATCGTCGATTACTACTTCCCGGGTGCCGCCGTTTTCAAACGCGATAACCGGGACTTTATAATGCATCGCCTCCAATAAAACCAGACCTAAACCCTCTTTTTCACCCTGGTCATCGGTAATCGATGGCAGAACAAAAACATCAGCGTTTTTATATTCATCCTCAAGCTGTTTGTCGCTGATGACCAGTTCCAGACGGAAATCCAATCCCTCGGCCAACTGGCGAAGCTTTCTCTCCTCGGGGCCGGTCCCGACAATAACCAGTTTCAGATCCATGCCATCAGCGACTAGTTTTTTGACCGCTTCGATTAAATATATCTGGCCTTTACGCGGCACCAGCCGCGCGACATTCAAAATAGTCGGTTGCATGGATAAACGACCTCCGCGTTAGGATAAATCAAGCCAATATATTCACTGATCGATTTTGAAATGCCGATAACCGATTTGGTATGTTTGAATATCATACGTGCCATACCACGCAGTAATGCGTTGGTTTCGATTAAAAAACCATCGCTGTAAACGGATACGACATGTGGAACTCCGGTTAATTTCGAAACGAAATGTCCTACCAGACCGGCCGGTACGAACCAGTGGCTATGGATAATATCAGGCTTAACTCGCCTGGCAACAATCAGGCTCTTAATAAAAAAACAGGTAAAATAGAATAACGCCAGAAATTGATAATGGAAGTTCAATCCGCGAACCTTGGCGAATAAACTGGAAGTGTATGAAAATTTCTCCAATGATTTAAAAAAGTAACCGAAGTGTTCGAGCTTAACGCCGTTTCTTTCAGAGGGAGCATCGATAAAACGGGGAGCCAAAACAACTACATTAATATGCTTGGCCAGATTCTCCGCCCAGATACCCAGGAAAGGCGCCATGTTACAGCCCTCATACCGCGGGTATAAATGAGTAATCACCAATATAGTCATCTTCCTCTGACGGGTCATATCAGCCCATTTACCCGGTTATCAGCTTAACCAGGTGTTCGACGGTTGCTTGCAGATACACATTCAGGCTTGACGGATATACGCCGACCAAAATCGTGAACGCGGCCAATGGTACGACACAGAATATCTCACGGCCATTGATCTCCGTTAAGCCTTCCCAGCGAGTATTGAACGGGCCGAGGAAAACATTCTGAATCATTCTGAGAATATAGGCGGCCGCCAGTATAACACCCAGCACCGAAACGATCACGATCCAGGTGGGAATGAATGCCGATTTGAACGAGCCGACGAAAACCATGAATTCGGAGACGAAACCCGACATACTCGGCAGTCCCAGCGAGGCCATGCCAAACAAAACGAAAATCCCGGTATAAACCGGTAGCTTGGCCCCCAAGCCGCCGAAAGCGGCGATCTCACGCGTATGAGCCCGGTCATAGATAACGCCAACCAGTAAAAACAGCGCGCCCGTGATAACGCCATGCGAAAACATCTGGAACAAACAGCCGGAAATACCAATTGTGTTTATCGCGGCCATACCCAGCATACAGAACCCCATATGCGAAACCGATGAGTACGCCACCAGCTTTTTCAAATCTTTCTGGGCCATCGAAACCAGCGCGCCATAAACAATGCCGATCATGCCGAGTATAGCGATTGGAATGGCGTAGACTTTAACAGCCTGGGGAAACATCGGGAAACTAATTCTCAGAAGGCCGTATGTGCCCATCTTCAGCAGAATACCGGCCAGGATGACCGAAACAGCCGTCGGCGCTTCAACGTGAGCATCCGGCAACCACGTATGGAACGGCCAGACCGGAACTTTGATCGCGAACCCGATAAAGAAAGCGGCGAATATCCAGAGTTGAAACACATGGCTGTACATGCTGTTCTTGGCGATAAGCTCTGTCATATTAAGCGTGCCGGTGGTGAAATACAAAGCCAGGATACCGATCAACATGAACACCGAGCCAAATAATGTATATAAGAAGAACTTGATAGCGGCGTATTCACGTCTCGGCCCGCCCCAGACACCGATTAAGAAATACATCGGCACCAGCATGATCTCCCAGAAAATATAAAACAGGAAGAAATCAAGCGAACAAAACACGCCCATCATGCCAACTTCCAGAAGCAAAAACCAGGCGAAATACTCTTTCACCCGTACTTTGATATTAAACGAGGCGATAATCGATACGAACGATAAAAGCCCGGTTAGAAACAACATCGGCACCGACAGGCCATCCGCGCCCATATAATAATTGACATTGACTTGCGGAAACCATGAGTGCATCTCGATAAACTGCATGGCCCAGGTGGAATAATCATAGTAATAGACCAGGAAACAGCCCGCGACCATCGGCACGAATGAGAAAAAGGCCGCGGTCCATCTGATGAGTTTGAAGTTGTCCTTCTTCAAAAACATCACCACTATCACGCCCAGCAGCGGGAAAAATGTTAGAAAACTCAATATGGGAAAGTTCACTTATTCCTCCTCTATCAAATAATTTGCCAAAAGATCAAGACCACGGCTCCCAGGAATATTACCAGGGCGTAAGTTTGCAGTTGGCCGGTCTGGGTTTTACGTAAAAACCTGCCTGCGGCCAGCGATAAATAGCCGGCCCCGTTAACCGCGCCGTCGATTACATATGTATCAAAACGCTCCTTGGCCCACGACCACCAGAGCGTCAGCTTGCCCGCGCCATTCACCGCGCCATCGATTACAACCTGGTCGAATCTGAATACCTTTTCCATGAGATAATAAACCGGGTTGATGATAGTCGCCATATACAGCTCATCGAAATAGTATTTATTAAATAGCAATGTATAAATTTCTTTAAAACGATCGCCCATCGCTTCATATGATATCGATCTCTTATAATACATCAGGTAGGCCAGCAATATACCGCAGGAAGCGACCAGGAATGAACCAATCATCAAGGGGTAATTAATCGGCGCATGATGAGGATGACCGAAAAATACGAAATTGCCATAATTGAAACTGGTATGCGGAATCCCCCACCAACCGGCAAATATCGAAAGGAAAGCCAAAATCATCAACGGCACGGTCATATTATAAGGAGATTCATGCGCGTGATCATAAGCATGTTGATCGCGAGGCTTGCCGGTGAAAGTCATAAACCATAACCTGAACATATAAAACGCGGTCATGAACGCCGCTAACACGCCGACTATCAGGAAAACATAATGGCCGCCATCGAAAGCGACCGCAAATATTTCATCTTTGGACCAGAAACCCGATAGCGGGAATATACCGGAAATTGACAGCGAGGCAATCAAGAACGTTATTGAGGTAATCTTCATTTTCTTGTGAAGCCCGCCCATCTCCTGAATATCGTTAGTATGGACAGCGTGAATCACCGAACCGGCGCCTAAAAACAGCAAGGCTTTAAAAAACGCGTGGGTAAACAGGTGGAATGTCCCGGCGGCGTAACCGCCCAGGCCTAAAGCCATCATCATATAACCCAGTTGAGATACCGTGGAGAACGCCAGCACCCGCTTGATATCGTTCTGCACCAGACCAATCGAGGCCGCCATGAATGCCGTAATCGCGCCAATCGTAGCGACAACTATAGCCATCTGAGGCGATACCAGTATAATCCCCATTAAGCGCGCGGTTAAATATACACCCGCGGCCACCATTGTAGCGGCATGGATTAAGGCCGAAACCGGCGTCGGGCCTTCCATGGCATCAGGAAGCCAGACATGGAACGGGAACTGAGCCGATTTACCACAAGCCCCCATGAATAATAACAATCCGGCGATGCCAATCAGCAATAGCGTATGCTTGGCTTCTTCTTTCTTGGTTTCATCCATAGGCGCAGTAGACGCCATCTCATGATTTTCATCCAATTCGTGGTTTTCAGCGTTTGCATCCCCAGGGCCTTCTTCTTCAATCATGGCTGTTTCTTGATGTTCGACAGCCATCTCTTCATGGCTTTCGACGGCCGTCGCGTGCGATTGGTCTTCAGCCTCTTCGCCATGATGTTGTCCTGGTTCCACATAACCGGCAACTTCCCTGAGATGATTGATTTTGGCGTTGACCTCCGGCAAAGTCGCAGTGCCAATAGCATATATCAACAAAACCAGCCCCAGCACAAAACCGAGGTCGGCCATCTTGGTCGTAACGAAAGCTTTCTTGCCGGCATTGGCGGCGACGTTTTTCTCGAACCAGAAACCGATTAACAGATATGATGTCAAACCGACCAGTTCCCAGAATACCAGCACCAGAACATATGATCCCGCTATCACCAGGCCAAGCATCGAAAAAGTAAATAGCGATAAGTAGGCGAAGAATCTGGCAAACCGAGGATCGCCTTGCATGTAGCCCAGTGAATAGATATGCACCAGCGATGACACAATCGTGACAACCATGAGCATCACTACGGCCAGCGGGTCTATATATATACCCATGGGGATAACGAAATCGCTCCAGACAAGCCAGTTAACAAAAGCCTGGTATGGTTCGGGATGAGCCAGGACCTCGAAAAATACCTTAAGCGATACTAAAAATGAAAACAGTACCATACCGATAGCAAAATAGCTGGAGACTTTGTTGTTCCGGTTAAGGAAAAACACGATCAAGACAAATGACAAAAGCGGAAACAGAGGAATCAGCCAGCTATATTCTACCATCCCAAGCCTACCATTTCATGAAGTTAATTTTATCGACTTCAATGCCTTTAAAATTACGATATATCAGCAACACGATTGCCAGCCCAACCGAGGCCTCGGCGGCGGCAATAGTTATGATAAAAATCACGAATACCTGTCCGGCCAAACCGTCGGGAGAGACGAATTTGGTGAACGCCACGAAATTGATAGCGGCGGCGTTGAACAGAAGCTCGATTGACATCAGTATGCCGACCGCGTTGCGACGGGTCAGCAAACCGAAAATGCCCAGAGCGAAAAGGACCGCGCCTAATACTAAGAAATGAACAAGTGTGGGTTCACCGCACATATTAGCTTTCCTCCTGTCTATCCCGACGGGAGATGATGATGGCCCCGATCAAAGCTACCAGAAGCACAATCGAAACCACCTCGAACGGTATTACATATGTCGAAAGCAACTGCCTGCCAAGCTCTAATGTATTGTTTTCAGGTAGACCGCTTTTCACCGTGGGCCAGGCGGTCTTCATCACCGCGATAAGCGACATCACGAAAAACATAAACACGATTAATATGGCCCAGGGAACTTGTTCGTTTACCTGCCTGATACTTTTACTGCTAAGTTGATAGGTCATCATAATAGCGAAAATCATCAGGATTGTTATAGCGCCGACATAGATAAGCACCTGCACACCGGCTAAAAATTCGGCGCCAAGAAGTATATATATTCCGGCTATGGAAAATAAAGTTAGCACTAAAAATAAAGCTGAATGAAAAATATTCTTTAACGTAACAACCAGCAAACCCGAAACCGCCGCGACAATAGCCAGAATATAGAAAATCGCCATGTTCATTTCTCGGCCTCCGGACTTTCGGGTTTATCGGAATTCTTGGCCTCTACATCAGGCTTTTTATCAGAGGTTTCCATTTCCTGTTTCGTCACTTCAGCTGTTTTAGCCGGCTTGGCTGCCGGCTTATCGCCTGTCGCTTTTTTAACCACACGCTTTTTCTTGGGAGTGTATTTCACGTCACGGCCAAGTTCTTGAAGCTTATCAATATTAAATAACAATGAGGCCTTATCTGTTGTAGCAAATTCATATTTGGGCGCCAGCTTGATCGCGTCGAAATTACAGGCTTCCTCACATAAGCCGCAGAAGCAACATATAAGTGTATCGACATCGAAACGGCTGGCGAAACGTTTCTTGGTTTCCTCATCCCTCTCCTGCTTGATCGTGATCGCGGCCACCGGACAGGCTTTTTGGCAAAGAAGACAGGCTGTGCAATTGAGCTTGCCTGTTTCGGGATCGGATAAAAGCACCACCATACCCCGGAAACGTTCGAACATCTCCATCCGCTTCTTGGGATATTGAATAGTAATAGCTCGACCCGGCAGATACTTTAAGGTAGTCCACAAACCCAGAAGCAGGTTATAAATACCGCTAAATATTTTTCCGAAATAGCCCATCAGTCTATTAAATAAACTCCTATTGCCGTTAAGAAAATATTAAGGAAAGCCAATGGCAACAGCACCTTCCAGGCGAAATCCATTAGATGGTCAACTCTTAACCTCGGATAGGTCCATTTAAACCACATGATTACGAACACCAAAAATAACGACTTACCTAAAAACCAGATCCATGAGGGAATAAAAGCCAGCCACGGTAGAGGGGGCTGCCAGCCGCCTAAAAACAATGTAGTTGCCACAGCCGCGACCGTAAACATGTTGAGAAACTCGGCCAAAAAGAACATCGCGAACTTCATGCCGGAATATTCGATATTGAAGCCGGCAACCAATTCCTGCTCGGCTTCAGGAAGATCGAACGGAGTTCGATTCAATTCGGCGGTGGCG
>CAZFSN010000181.1:0-6724 GCA_964521815.1 uncultured Ignavibacteria bacterium
TCGATAGTTAATTTTCCCGTGACAGTCGGGAATATCGCCCGGCGAATTTCCGTTACTCTGTATGTTTTGCCATTAATATTACTATTATAGGTTTTATTGGGCGGCAAATCCTCGGTCCAGAATCCCTTAAAATCGGGCCAGTTTAAAGCCGGTTGTTCATAAAGGTTTTCAGCCTGGTAAAATCTGAATACCAATGTCACTTGCTGGCCGACATATGGGGTGGAGTTACCGACTGCCTGTTCGATAAAGAAATCCTCGCCGGCCTGGGCTTGTCTGGACGAACGCCTTTGAGTATTTGGCTGTGACGGCGGCGGCTGGCTCGGCTGGGTTTGCTGACCGACAGTTATTTCGATCGGCTTGGTGGAATAGATTTTGCCCTTATGCTCTACCGAAAAGGGGCCGATCACTAATTTGCCGGTTTTCCTCGGCACCAAAACATAAGTGTAATCTGTCTGGTAATTAACCGCGCCAGGCACGATTGATATATTCGAACTTGTGCCCGATGAGTAAACATCGAATTCCGATAAGTCGGGCATATCCGGTTTGGCAATCGATCTCACCGGTCCCGCCAAAGATACGGTCAATTCAACCGATTCACCCAGGCTGACCTGATTTTTGTCGACGGAAGCCTCGAAAGTTATTTCCTGGCCATACGCGTAGGCGAAAGCCAGGATCAATAGTATCAGGCTACCAATCGCGGCGTGAACCGGGTTTAATTTGAAATTTCTTAAGCTCTTTTTGTATCTGCTTTTCATCTTCCTTAAACGCTTCCAGAAGGTCTTTGGCTTCCTGTTGGGTCATTTCGCCTTTTTTCGGCTGTTGTTGTTGTTCCTGCTGTTGTTGCTGATTCTGCTGTTGTTGTTTCTGGTCCTGCTCGTTTTTCTTCTCATCATTTTTTTGCTGTTGCTGTTTCTGATCCTGTTTGTCTTTTTGATCCTGATTCTGATCCTGCTTCTGTTTCTGGTCTTGTTTGTCCTGCTTATCGTCTTTGTTCTGATCTTGTTGCTGTTGTTGTTGTTGCTGTTGTTGTTCCTGTTGTTTGATTTCCGCCAGTTCGTAATTGAATTTAGCATCCTGCCGGGTCGGTTCATTTATCAAGGAGTTGCGATAAGCCTTCAGGGCGCCTTGATAATCCTGTTTTTGATAAAGCGAATTGCCCAGGTTGTAATAAGCATCGCTTTTAAACGCGCCCGTAGCGACTCCGGCTGACTGGGAAAATTTCTCGGCGGCTTTCTCGATATCCTCGGCCCGATACAAAGCCGCCCCGCTATTGAACCCGGGCAACGGGTCATCGGGCTTAAGTACCTCCGCCTGATGGTACTGTTCGGCGGCGTTTTTGTAATCCTTGCCTTTGTACTGTTTCTCGCCTTTGTTCATGTAACCGCGATAATCATCGGCCATGACAGGCAAGGATAATATAACAACAAATATGATTACAAGAAAATTACGCATTATTTCTTCTTTCGCTAACGAATAACGCCAAACCTACAAAGATTATCCCCGGTATCAAGAAGTACTGAAATTTCTCATCATATAGACGTCGGAAATTGCCCTCGGTTTCGCCTTTTTCCATATGTTTGATTTTCTGGATAATCGATTTCAGTTCCTGCTCTCCCGGCGTCGAACGATAAGACGAACCGCCGGTAACTGAAGCTATTTCCTGAAGCAAGGGTTCGTTTAATTTCGAAATTACCGTTTCGCCGTTTTCATCTTTTTTATAACCCTCGATTGAACCATCGGATCCGCGCATAGGAATAGGTTCGCCCTGCGCGGTACCAACGCCGACCGTGAAGATTCTGAATTGATCTTTGTATTTCTCCGCCGCCGCCACCGGGTCGCCGACCTGCGTTTCGCCATCGGTGAAAATCACCAAAACCTTGTCGGCCTGGCTGTCAACAGAAAAGCTTTCGGCGGCTTTCTCGATTGCTTTTTCCAGATCGGTCCCGGTATCGGAGATAATACCAACACTGGCAACATCCAGAAACATCCTAAGCGCCCCATGATCGACGGTCAACGGGCATTGCACGAACGCCTGACCTGAGAATACTATCAGCCCGATACTTTCGCCCGGCAGGTTATCCACCAGCGTAATTATCTGGCGCTTGGCTTTATCGAAACGGGTGGGATAGAAATCGCCGGCCAGCATCGACAGCGAGGCATCCAGAGCGATCATCACCTCGGTGCCGGTCGATTTGACTTTGATCAATTCCGAACCGTATTGAGGTCGAGCCAAAGCTATAATCATCAAGCCCAGTCCTATAAGTATCAAAATCATTTTCAGGCGGCGACGACGGCCCGAAACGGAACGCCGGGTTATTTCGACTATTTGCGAACCGCCCAATTTGGCCAGCCGATACCTGATTAATTTCGAACCGATAATAAATATGATAACGAACAACGGTATAGCCAATAGTAATAACAGCACTTCCTGATGTAAAAACCTCATGGAATACTCCTTACCATCGTGGCATTCAGCACGACCACCAGACCCATCAAAGCCAGCCCCCAGGCCAAAATACCGGAGAACAACTCCTCGTATTTGTAATACTCTTTAACTTCGATTTTGGTTTGTTCCATATTCGAGATTTCATCATAGATTTCCTGCAGAGCCTGGCTGTTTTCGGCGCGGAAGAATCTGCCGCCGGTAATACTGGCGACTTCCTTTAGAGTTGCCTCATCGATTTCCGATTGACGCTTGATATAACGCTTGCCGAAAATCGGATCCTGAATCGGGAAATCGACCAGCCCCTCCTTGCCGGCGCCGATAGTATACGTTTTTATCCCCAGCGAGGCCAGGGCTTTGGCGGCGGTGATAGGATCGATCTGCCCGGAGTTGTTGACGCCATCGGTCAGCAGTACGATTATTTTGCTTTTAGCGTCGGAATCGGCCAGACGGTTGGCGGCGGTAGCCAAAGCCAGTCCTATCGCCGTGCCATCCTCCACCATTCCGAAATCGACCTTATCCAGAAAGCTCGTCAGCAATGGATAATCGGTAGTCAAAGGACATTGCGTGAATGCCTGACTGGCAAAGACCACCAGGCCGATACGGTCGCCATGACGGCCTTTGATAAAATTCTCTATAACGCGTTTAGAAACCTCCAGACGGTTATCCGGCTTGAAATCCTCGGCCATCATGCTGCCGGATATATCCAGAGCCAGCATAATATCGATACCCTCGGTGAAAACCTGCTGTTGTCCATGCCCGGCTTGAGGTCGGGCCGCCGCAATAATAGTTAAGCCCAGGGCAATCGCGGTTATAGCCGGTATAGCGCGGTAGATGATAATCCTGAATGTCAGTTTGGGGTTTGGGAATAGCTGGGTATCCGAATAGCTTATCGCCGATGGTTTCAGAAAGCGTTTTAGATAGTATAATACCACATAGCCTATCGGTATTATCAGAAGCAGAAGGAAATACGGTTGAGCGAATCTCATGTTGCCGCCACCTCAACTTCCTCAACCGGCTTTTCGACCGGCTTGGTGCTGATCACGAAATTTTTAACCTGTTCGAAATCCTGATCCGGCATCTCTGCCGAGGGCACATGTTTGGCGAATTTTATCATATCGGATCGACTTAGAAAATCGAGTGTCTCCTTAATCTGCTCACGCGAGAGATCGGGATGTTTGAATATTCGTTTTAGCTCATAAGTAGTTGATTCGACAGCCTTAATTTCGAACCGGCCCTCGATATAATAACGAAGAATTTCCGATAACTCGATATAAAATTGCTTAAATTTACCCTTTTGTGGTAATTCTTCAGCTTTAAGATCATTCAATCTTCTTATAGCTACATCGAATGGCGGCTCCGGCGGAACTTCAGGAACTTCGAAATCACGGGTTTTGCGTTTGAGGAAATAATATAAAGCCGCCCCAACCAGAATCAGTATTGCCCCGCCCACAACATACGGCCACCAGAGTATCGGCAATGATTTTGGGCCGACTATATCTTTTAACTGCAGGCTATCGGGCTTGGCATCCGCGGGCAGGACGCTTTTGATATAGACCGTAGTAATCGGCGCCATGCGCGAATTTTGATTGCCCTCGGAATCGTAATAGAAAAACTCGAACAGCGGCAGTTCCACCTCGCCCTTGGCAAAAGCCGACATGGTGAATGTATACTGATCGTATTTCCGGTCGCCTTTGGTTTTCGATTTCACTGCCGGATTGGGCGCGACTACAATCGTGTTATCCGATGATTTCACCGCCGGCTCGGAAAGCTCCAATTCCTTGGGGTAGTCGACATCAATGCGCACCGTGATCTGATCGCCGATTGTCGCCGTGTCTGGCGTAACCGTGACATTGAAATGAATCGGATCACGATCGCTCGGATTCGCTATAACAGTATCTTGATTAGCCGACACGGTATCGGGATTATCTTGCGCTATTAGCGGAGAACCGGCAATCAGAAACATGAAAATCGCGATTAAGTATATCTTAATTATTTTATTAGCATTCACGTACATTGCAGTAAAAACCCCTTAACGCCTGATCCGTCTGGCCCTTTTTTCGAAAAACCGGTAGAGCGGTTCGGCATAGTCCTGATGCGTACCTATTTCAATCGTATCGATTTTATGACGTTTGAAATAATCGTGCAGTTCGGCCCGTCTTTTCTCGGCTTTTAAAGCCAGGTTGCGACGGTTTCCGGCATCGGAGAAATCAACCAGCATTTCCTTGCCTGTCTCCAGATCGATTAAATTAACGATGCCGGTTTTGGGAATCCGACGCTCCAGCGGATCGTATATCTCGACCGCGATCAGATCATGCTTGTTGGATGCCAGCCCCATCGGTTTCTGAAAATCCTTATCCAGATAATCCGAAATCAGGAACATCACGCTTTTTTTCTTTATCACGCGAAGCATATAATCCACGGCGCCGGCGATATCGGTTTGCTTGCCATCGGGCTTAAAATAGAGCACTTCGCGAATCAGCCGGAGCACATGGTTCTTGCCCTTTTTCGGCGGGATAAATTTCTCTATCTTATCGGTGAAAAGCAAAAGCCCCACCTTATCGTTGTTGCGAGTGGCCGAAAACGCCAGTACGGCCGCGATCTCCGCCGAAATCTCCCGTCGCAGCCGGTCGCCGCTACCGAAATCGCCGGAGGCCGACAGATCGACCAAGAGCATCACGGTCAGTTCGCGTTCCTCGCGGAATATTTTGACATAGGGATGGTTATAGCGCGCGGTTACGTTCCAGTCGATATTGCGGATATCATCGCCAGGCGTGTATTCGCGCACCTCGGAGAACTCCATCCCGCGGCCCCGGAAAATCGAATGATATTCACCGGAGAAGACATCGTTTACCAGGCGGGATGTCTTGATCTCAATCTTTTTTATCTTTTTAAAAAGTTCGCGGGTCAGCATCGCTTACGGAACTTCTACCCCATCAAAGATTTTCTGCACTATATCATCCGATGTCAACTCCTCGGCCTCGGCTTCATAGCTTAAAATGATCCGATGGCGTAGGACATCCGGACCGATCGATTTGATATCATCCGGCGTGACATAGGCGCGGCCCTGTAAAAACGCGTGCGCCCGGCCGGCCAGGTTCAAATATATAGTCGCCCGAGGGGAGGCCCCATAGGCGATAAAATCCTTGATAGCGAGTTTGTACTTTTCCGGGTTGCGGGAGGCCAGCACGATATCGACGATGTAGCTTTTGACCTTCTCATCGATATAGATATCGAACACCGCCTCGCGCGCTTTCAGGATATCATCCGGCGAAATTATCGCGCTTATCGATGGTATCTTTTTGGCCGTCATGCGCTCCTGTATCAGCATCTCCTCGTCCCGGTCGGGATAATCGATTTTCAATTTCAACATGAACCGGTCGACCTGCGCCTCCGGCAAAGGATACGTGCCCTCATGCTCGATCGGGTTCTGCGTAGCCAGTACCAGAAACGGTTTGGGCAAGGGATAAGTCTGATCGCCGATTGTCACCTGCCGTTCCTGCATCGATTCCAGCAAAGCCGACTGGACTTTGGCCGGCGCCCGGTTGATTTCATCGGCTAAGATAAAATTGGCGAAAATCGGGCCTTTGCGGGCGGTAAATTGGCCGTTTGAGTAAACCATAGTGCCGGTCAAATCGCCGGGCAGAAGGTCGGGCGTGAACTGGATACGCTTGAACTGGGTCTGCACCGCGTCCGATAACGTCTTGACTGCCAAGGTCTTGGCCAGCCCCGGCACGCCCTCGATAAGGATATGGCCATCGGCTAACAGGCCGATTAACAGGCGGTCTATCAAGTACTTCTGGCCGACTATCACGCGGCCGATCTCATCGGTGAGACGCCCGATAAACGCGCCCTGCTTATCGATTATTTTCTGAATTTCCTCTATCTGTGGATCCATTGAACCTCCGTCTTTATAAGTCTCCGGATTATTTTTTAATGTTAAGTCAGGTCGTGCCCGATAGGGTGTGACCTGACTTTCGCTGACAGGTCACGCTTCGCTACGACCTGTCAGAACACAAAGCTTCCTGTTTATTTTTTATCAGCTTTGTACCCAAAAGCCGCCGGTATGTTCCAAACAGCGGTGGTTAAAATATGTTAATTTGGGGTAGGAGTCAAGGGGGGATGGGGGGTCGGATAATTTGCATAATTCAAATATGTAAAATAATTAGGCAAAATTCAATTGACAAAGATAACCATATTATCGTATTATCTTTAGAGCTAAGTTTATGAGAAGAAGAAAAATGAAAAGTATATTAAATAAATATTTAGTTAAAGATGCGC
>CAZFSN010000182.1:0-2623 GCA_964521815.1 uncultured Ignavibacteria bacterium
CCCAAATCAATAAAATTAGCCGGATCGATATTATACTTCTCGCCATCTATGACGCTTTGAATATGTATGCCCGACGTTTCCTCCTTCGACAAGTCAATAACCGTCACTTCCGGTTTTAATCCGTTGCGATCAGCTATAATTCTGACTTCAGGATTTTCAAGATTATCGGGGTTAGTCCTGGAGACAATTGCGACTTGATCATTATTCAGCCTGACGACGCTGCCGATTGGATAGATACCGATAACATTTATGAAGGCCTTGAGTAAAAGCGGATTAAAATCACTGCCGGAACGATTAACCATATTGGTAATTACTTCATCACCTGACATCCGCCGTTTATGATATATCCGGCCGGAGGTCATGGCATTGAAAGTATCACAAATAGAGACAATTTGGGCGAACAGACAGGGAACCCGTTTTTGTAGAAGTTGCGGGTAGCCGCCTCCCTTATAGGTTATATGATGTTCGTAAGCCGCCCCAATTGCCCTGATCGAGGAATGATCCGTTCCCCGGCTTCTGATAATCGATTTGACGCCATAAACAGGATGCATCCGCATTTGCTGCCAGTCCATATCATCATAGGGCACAGTCTTATTTAGAAGCGATAGCGGCAAATCTATTTTACCGATATCATGCAGCAGCGCGCCCACGCCTAAATCGGACATTCGTTTTTTATCGAGTTTTAAATGATAGCCCAGGATTAACGACAGAACGCAGACATTAACCGAATGCACGTAAGTATAGTTATCGAAGTTATGAAGGACTGTAAGTTCGAGCATGGCCGGTTCATCGTCAATAATCTGATCGACCATGGTCTGTACGACTCTTTTTGTTTTCGCCAGATTTATGGTCGAACCGGCTTTGGCCTGATTGATAATATCCTGTACGACCCCGATCGCCTGAAAAAAGACTTTACGCGCTTTGGCTTTCGATTTTGGATCTTTGTCCTTATCTTTTGTTTCTTCGCTTTCGGCGATTTTAGTCAGAATAATATTACCGACACTCAGCCCATCCAGTTTTGTCATAAAAAGCTGATGTGATTCTTCAGGATCATCGGTTGCCTTAAAATGGCTTAGACTAAAGATAAATTTATCCAACTCCCTGGCATCGGCCCGAATGTTCATATTGAAGCCGCTGACATTCAAAGATTTAAATTTTTCGGTAAAATATTTCGAGGCTTCCTGATCGGATGTATCCAGACTGATCCTGAAGTTATTCAAGAAGAAAAACCCATCCTTAAAAACGAAGTCAAGTTCCTTGTTTTCCGTGAAAATTTCCGCTACCAGATTTCTCAACTCACCGGCCTGGGCGATATAGCGATTATTATTCGCCTCATATAGCGAGGCTGTTTTCATCGTGGCAAACAGGGTTCGCAAAAATTCCAGCCCCAGCAGCCCGAACCGTTTTTCAGCCTCATCGTATTGATCAGCCGTCTTTTTTATATTTAAATCGGGCACTATTTCGTCCTTTCTTACCTGACAGTAGAGCGCATAGCGGCCGCGGCGATTTTTCTGTTTTTGCTCCGTGAAAGCTTGCCGATAGTTTTCTGAGCCTCGCTCGAATTAATCTTGCCCAGAGCGCTGATAGCGAAAATCTTCATTCGTTCGTCTTTGCTCGAACCGAAAAACAGCCTTCTGGTAGCCATCGGTTTTAAGTACGTCAAGGCTTTATCCTGCCCAAGAATAGCGTAACCCTCGAGGAATTTCCCGATTTGCTCCGGCTGCCTGTCTTTAAATTTCTTGTCTTTAATTATGTTTTCCAGGGCTTTAAACGCTCTTCCGCATTTCTTATCGGTTAAATATTTTAGGCTGCTCAGTTGAATTTTAAGATCCGGATCAGACAGCGCCAAGATCATGAAATCTTCGCTCTCCTGACTGTTGATATTGGCGGCAGCGTTCAATGTCTCTTTACGCACCCTGTAATCGGGATGCCTGATCGTCTTTTTAAGATGATTGATAACGCGCTGTGAACCGATAGCCCCTAAAATTTGAACCACATTGCGAACGACGTACCATCTCTCATCATCCAAACCGCGCGCCACCAGGTCTATCTGGTCTTTGCCTATTTCGGCCAGCACGGCACAAACCGCCCGTCGCGATTTGAAATATTTTAAATCTCCCAGACTGATCAGTAACGGGTCTATAGCCGCCCAGGGAAGCTGTTTTAAATAGTTGACCAGGCCCTCAGAGTCTATATCTTTTAAGTTGTTTAACGATTCGGTAACGAATTGAATATTTTCCTTTGACGCGCATTCCAGGAAAAAGCCGTCGATTTTTTCAGCCCGCGGGCTCTTGAGGTTTTTCAATACATCATGCAGCTCTTTCGTTTGCTTTAACAAAGCCGCCGCGCTGGAAAAATCACCCAAATTTATGAAATTATCCCGCACTCTCCCGATAAATTTGAGCGTCTCGACATAGCCGGGAACCTCTTTTTCCATACCGAGTATTTCAAAGATTACGGTCAGCAGATATGCCGTATGGTCAAACCTGGAATCCTCGGCGACTATGGCGGCCATTTCTTCATTTTCGGCGGCAGTAAATTCAGAAATACGATTTAAGAAATCATAAGTAGCTTCGGGCATCTGCGCGAACGCTTTCCCTCGTTTTCTTAAATCGTAACCCTG
>CAZFSN010000182.1:2723-6614 GCA_964521815.1 uncultured Ignavibacteria bacterium
GGATAATTTATCGAATCGATTTCGTGATTCAAAGCGTCGTTTACTTGAGTTTCCATAAGATCGGCAACGATACCTCTAAAAATGGTCTACCAATAATCATTCACTTATTTTGTTATCGGCAGGCAAGCGGTCTTCTTCAAAACTATAGCCTGATTTAAAACGTTAAGCCGCCCAATTGCTTATAGCCGGAAATCCGTAAAATGATAAGAATCGCCGGTCTTTATCGCGGAATTTTCCCTCGGCGATACACGAGCAATAATTGCTCTGTAACCTAATTTATTAAGAATCAATACGATATGGCGAAAAAACTTTGGGGCCGGATAGTCATTAACGGAATATATAAAGCTCGCCCGTTTAATGGTTCAACTGTTCAAATTGGAACATATGTTTAATTCTGTTTGGTTATTCGATAGCCTTATATACGTGACCCTGGCTTTTTTTCAGTAATTGTCGGGCGGTATCAAGATCGCATTTAAGTTTGGCCATCACAATAGCGGATTTAACATGACCTTCAGCCGCGGTCAAATACTCACCGGCGGTTTCATAATCGCAATCCACCGCTTTCATTATCACCCGCTTTGATCGTTCCACCAATTTTTGCGATGTGGCTTGAAGGTCCACCATCATATTTTTATAAACTTTGCCCAATTTGACCATTACGGTCGTAGTCAACATGGTCAGAACCATTTTCTCCGCCAGCGCGGATTTCATGCGGGTCGACCCCGACAATATTTCCGGTCCGACAACGGGGGTAATCAGCAAATCATACTTGTCAATAAAATTATCAGGAGGATTGCAGCATAAAAATATCGTTTTCGCTCCTCGTTTTTTAGCTTCGTTTAAACCCGCGATAACGTACGGCGTGCGGCTGGATGTAGTCAGGCCCATGACCACATCTTTTGATCCCACATTCAGGTGTATAATGTCTTTTTCGCCGGCGTCCATATCATCCTCGATTCCCTCGGCTGAACGGATCAAGGTCGGTGGGCCGCCGGCAATTAATCCGACTATTTTATCGGGTTTAATTCCGAATGTGGGCGGGCATTCGGCCGCGTCCAGCACGCCCAGCCTGCCCGATGTTCCCGCGCCCATATAAATCAAACGGCCGCCGTCTTTAAGCGCTTCGTAAACTAATTCGACCGCCCGGGTAATCTGGGGTATTTGATGATGCACGGCCAGGGCCACGGTCGCGTCTTCGGTGTTGATCAATTGCAATATTTTCGATGTGGACAGGCGATCCAGATCGAGGCTATTAGGGTTCGAAGCTTCAGTGACCAGGTTCTGCAAATATTCGAATAACCGTCGTCCTTTAATAGGCAAATCTACCATTAAAAATTAATCCTTTACGTAAAATTGATCCAATACGCGCGTGCATAGATCGAATTCTAACTTATAAAAAGCGGATTGTCAACTCCGCTGAAAGCAAAAAAAACTTGATTGTCACTTCATTTGGTTCGATAATAACTATATGAACGATAAAAAACATCAATTCGATGGGAGTATTCGCAGTTTATCGACCGGCCAGCTGATCACCGGAATTTTGCTTATCATCTTGGGGGCGATTTTTCTTTTCGCCCGGATTTTAGGCAGCTGGTTCATCAGCGATTTCTGGCCGTTTTTCCTGATCGTCGGCGGCCTGATTTTTTACGTCGCGTATTTTGCCCGCGCCGATAAACCTCTGGGTTATGAAGGCTTATTATTTCCCGGTACTTATTTGATAGTCCTGGGGGCATTGTTTTTACTTATGAATTTTATCGGCTGGCAAAATATGCGGTATCTGTGGCCCACTTTTATATTGGCAATCCCGATATCGTTGGGGGTGATGTACAAATTCGCGTCCGATGAACCTGGGCGGCGAAAAAAGAATATCTTTTCATCAATTAAAGTCTTAACCATTATTTCTATTGTCTTATATTTAATCACCGCCGGCGGCGTTCGACTCTGGCCGTTAATACTAATTTTGATTGGGTTGGTAATAATTTTCAAAGGCTTCGTAAAAAAATAGAATCTGAATTGTCACCGCAGTGTCACTTCCCCGGCCGGGTATGACATCAAGCCTTTCTTGTTCTTTATAACGATATGCCCGCTATCATCGAAACCGGCCGCTATACCGGCAATCCTTGTTTTGCCCGTTATTAAAGTAATCCTCTTGCCGATTAAGGCGGAGTTTTGGATTAATTCGGCGCTTAAATATTTGAAACCGTGGCCGCGATAGTTATCATAGAGTTTCTCAAATTGCCTCAGCACGTGCTGCAACAGGGTGACCCGAGAATATTCTTTTTTGCCTATAATCTTCAGCGATGTCGATTTCCGCTGAAGGTTTAATGGAAAATCCTTCCTGAGATGATTCACGTTGATTCCGCAGCCGACTATCATATAATCGATTTTGCCGACTTCGGCGGCCAACTCTACGAGTATGCCGGCTAATTTTTTAGACTCGAATAATACATCATTGGGCCATTTAGTCCGGGTTTTAATGCCAGTAACCTGGTTGATTGCCCGGACAATTGCCAGGCCGGCGACCAGAGATAGACCGGCCATTTTTTCCGGCGGCAGTTCGGGCTTGAGTATCAGTGAAAAATAGAGCCCTTTGCCGGGCGGCGAATGCCATTTACGGCCTAAACGGCCTCTGCCCCTGGTTTGCGTATCGGCAATCACCAGAGTTCCCTCGGGCATACCCGACCTGGCCAGGTTCTGGGCGACAGTATTGGTCGAGCCGATTGTCTTATAGCTGAAAATACGTTCGGCGAATCTGCGGCAGGCCAAATTGGCGGCGATTTCCACCGGCAATAAATTATCCGGCGAACTGATAAGCTTGTAGCCATCCCCGCGACTGATTTCAATGTTATAGCCGCATCGCCTGAGATAAGCTATCGAATCGTAAACATGCTGGCGCGATATACTTAAGGATTCGGAAAGCTCATGAGAAGCGATAAAACGATTATTACCTTTTCGTAAATAAGCTAATATATCGGCGGTTGGCCCGGTTTTCCCTTCGCGCGCTGATTCAAACATCAAACATATCTCATGGAGAAATCCGAGGAAATTACCGAATGCGTCAGGGCGCCTGCCGATATAAAATCCACGCCCGTTTCGGCAATCTTGCGAACGGTCTTAAGATTCACGCCGCCTGACACTTCTATTTTAACCCGGGGTCGCGATGCTTTAATGAAATCGACCGCCCTGGCCAACCGCTTCAGGCTGAAATTATCAAGCATTATAATGTTCGGAGAATATTTCAAGGCGGTCTTAAGCTGATTAAAATCGCTTATCTCAATCTCTATCCGGCGCTTGATGTTTTTGACCTTTTGCAGAGCTTTATCCACACCGCCGGCCGCCATGATATGATTATCTTTGATTAAAACCATATCATATAAACCCATCCTGTGATTATAGCCGCCGCCGTGTCTGACCGCCTGCTTTTCTAAAAAGCGTAAACCAGGCGTGGTTTTTCTGGTATCGAGAATCCTGGTTTTTGTACCCTGAACTTCCGCGGCAAATTGAGATGTCAATGTGGCTACGCCGGAAAGATGCGAAAGCAGGTTTAAAGCCAGTCTTTCCCCTCTCAATAATCCCCGTGATGGCCCTTTAATACTGGCAATTTTAGTCCCGATTGAGAATTTTTTGCCATCCCGAACATGGAATGTGACCTTTATTTCGGGAGAGGCCAGGAAAAAAGCATAACGAAAAGCCTCGGCCCCCGATAAGACGCCTTCCGACTTGGCGATAATAATAGCGTTGCCGAACGAGGTTTTAGAAACAGTGGCTTGAGAGGTAATATCGCCGGTGTGAACATCCTCCTGATAGGCTAATCGTATTATTTTTCTACTTAAATTGTCCATAAACGTATTATTTTAATTATTACCAAATATTTTGTCAATGTGAAATAAG
>CAZFSN010000183.1:0-6596 GCA_964521815.1 uncultured Ignavibacteria bacterium
GGTAACATCATTCCCCGTATTTTTGCCGTCCATGTTAGCGTCGCCGGGGAGGTAGTTATAGCCCACAAATGATTTAAACTCCGCTTTATCTGTAACTGTCCGATTCGGGTTTATATCAGCATAACTTACACTAATTGAATCTTCTTCAGATACGAGTATCAAATTCATATTATCATTGCTTAAATCCGAAGAAAAACCAAAGATACCTATAAATTGTGAAGAATTTAGCGAAACCTCATGGCAACATACGGCAATGCCTATGGGATCCGTATTGCTGACTAAAAATACATTCACTGAATCTAACGAATTTTGATTCAAATTCAAATCGAAATCATTAACTAGTATAAAGCCCATACTCTCATAGGAATTATATAATCTACTATTTAGCTCAATTGAGCCACGCGTTGCAAAAGCATTAGCCACATATAGTACGTAGTTAAGGCTATCAATGCCACCATTGCCATCATCAGCATAAATTTTAACACTATGATTCCCAAGCTGGTCATTGGCGGCTGTCCAGTAGATAATATCAGATATTATCGTCATGCCAGAAGGGTTCTCTATCAAATTAAAATTTATATTATCAAGATCAGCATCTTCAGCATATAGTTCAAATGAGTACTCAGTTCCTTCAACAGTGGTCAGTGGAGGATTAATCGATATTATATGAGGAGGGTTGTTTTCAGTAGTGTTTTGTAAAAAAATAAAAATCGATTCAGAATAAACACTCTCATGCCCAAGTGAATCAAAAGCAGAAAGCGCAAGACGATATGTCCTGCCTGTAGTTAATCCTATGATTTCGCATTCCGTTGTGTCCCCCGGAAACCACCGGCCATCATAAGTGGACCGGGTTGTATCATCAGTGTAATAAACTGTATAACCAAGCAATTCTCCTTCAATGTTAGGTTGCCAGGTAAGCTCAATCGATGAGTCTGTTGCTACACCATAAAAGCCTTGAGGTTGTGCCGGTGCATCTGAATCGACAACCTCAATTGTACCGGGACTGTATGACCTCACTGGCGCGTTCATAGTATCACTTATAACTGCATAAATGAAATATCTGCCATTGGGGATTTCTGAATAATCCCAAATATAAAAATCCGTAGTATCATTTTCACTAATCGGGGTATTCGTAATCTGGATACCGTCAAAACCGTCATTATCATTATCATAATAAAGCATAATCTCGGCATCATCATCAATATCCATATCCCGCCATTCAATTGATCCGGATGTAGAATTTTCGGACGGCTCGATTATTTGAATTGCTGGAGTATTATTTAAACCATATACTTCAAATAAAAGATCATCTCCTTCGGCATCAGGAACATCAATCCGCCATGAGCCGGCAACTGGGTCATCTATAACGTAAAAAGCCTGTTTGTCCTGATCACGTCTGCTAAAAAGTGAGTCCTCAGGAGTTATCACTGTCTGATCTGGCGCAATTAGGTTGAAATCAGGAGGAATGCTATTTGTTCCTCCTAAATAGAATAATGCCTGGGGCGTTCCAACCGGAATCAATACATCTTGAGATACTTGTGTTACCAAACTTGTTTTAAATACCTGTAGAAGATTGGAATAATTTTTCCCGAGATAGAAGTGAAACCAAGGAAAGCTAGGTGCGCCAAATTCAATTAAATAGGCAAGGCTAATATTCTTTTGCTCCAATATAGGGACGGCAGCCATTCCCATTAATCTTTCATTATTTACATCTGACTGAACATATCCAATCTCAATTCCTTTAGCAAAACCCAACCACCAGGGAAGATCATCGGGTGTATGAAGACTGCCTTTTGCCTGGCCATTTACTTGAGTTAAGTTTAAATGGAGACCGAGTTCACCATCAAAAATTTGGTATAAAGAAGCGCTACCCAAGATATTAAAACCATCAGAACTGTACATTATTCGGCCGTCTGCAACATCTTGATTAAAAAACTGCACACCCCCTTTGCCTGCTATATAGAGCGGGGCTTGAATTTCCAATCCAACATCATTAAATCTGATAATTGCCATTCCGTTTACCGATGGTCCGCCAGTGATATCAATGGTCAATTCAATCAAAATGGGTTCATTATCATTCAGATGATCAAGACCGCCTGTACCTCCTTCAAGAAATAATCCCGAGCTACCTATAGGGATTTGCTCCCCCAATTCCACTGAACAATTTATACTATTCAGCGCCCCGCTTATAAAACCAAGGCTGCTGCCAATGCCTACTAAAGGCGTCTGAACTTTCAGCGATCCCCCAAAAACATTGTTTTCGGTATCAAAAGTAGCGCACATATCTTTAAGTCCAATTGAGTTTATCGAAACATCAGGCAAACAAAATGTTCCAACAAATATAATGCCGCCGCTATCCGTAATGGTAAGATTATCAATATCAACATTCCCGCCAATAATATCGGGGAAATCCATATTCCCGGCTATTCTGATTCCATTATTAAGAAGTGTTAATTGAGTAAAATTGACTTCAAAACCCCCAACTTCAAAATAATCAGCGAGTTCATTAACAGCGCAAAGTAGTGCATTGTCAACAACATTAAAATGGAACTCACCGTTATATACTTGTAAGTCACCAACACCAAACGGGATATTTTCAATAACAATGGTGCCATTGCCCGTAATTAAGGCATTAGGAACATCAACCGTTAATCCGCCTTGGAAATTTAAAATATGATTTATGTTTATGTTGCCAGATACCGAATATCTATCTGATCCTATGTTGTTAATTAAATCACCGTATACCCATAGATTTCCCACCTGGATCGAATCCAAGGAGAATTGCAATTGACTAAAATGTTCTTCGGGGTAAAAAACGTCGAACGCGTTAGCAAATTGTGTTTCGCCTTGTATTGGATCATTACCCGGCCCTAGGGCCACAACCGTCTGTCCTATTAATGATTCATCTGAGGGAATAGTTACGCGAAATTCTAATACCTTTGTTGGTTCAAGAAAATCAAGATAGGGTGGGTCCCAAGCCCAGGCCAAGAAAGATTGTGAAGTCCATCCAGGGATTGGACTGTCATTAACAATGCTGGCGAATGCAGGCATATACCATTCGGTGAATGGATAGTAGTAATTGCCATCCAATCTTTCAGATACATATTGATTATCTGTCCCAAGTGTTATAAGAGCAGAGTTCACATTAGAGCCGGCATCTGTCCTTATATATACTGGTATCAGGGCTTCTCCTCCTACCGGGACCTGCAAGGGGCTTCCATCCAGGTTTCCATACCAAAGCTCAATCTGTGGATTAACTAAAGCAAAGTCAACCTGTGTACTGCCATCTTCCACCACTTCCACGCCATTTTGTATTTGGAATGCATAGTTGGGCTTTGACGCCTTAACATCAAAAGTAGATACTATAAGATCGGGGATTGAATACAGCCCCGATCCGTCAGTGATATCCCGTCCTCGCTCATAGCCATTGTCAAGTATTTGTACAGTTGCACCTTCAAGAGGGGTGCCCAAGTCTGCATCTGTCACAATCCCCCAAATTGTGCCGACTTCTCCTCCCACACATTCCAGTTTCGCAACAAAAATATCTCCGCCGGCATTATAGATTGAATCGTAGGCATTAAATGTTGGGAAGTCGTTAGAATAAGTATATCCCGTCAGATAAGCATGACCGGCATTGTCAACAGCTATGTCCCTACCCCACTCCTCGCCACTGCCACCAAGATAGGTGCTATAGATCAGAGCACTACCTGATGCACTGAATTTAGTAATGAAAACATCCAAATCGTCATTATAGTAACTGTAGGGATTGACTATCGGAAAATCTGAAGAATAAGTATATCCTGTAACATATGCGTTGCCTGCACCGTTGAGTGCTATACTACTGCTTCTATCAGAATTACTACCGCCAAGGTAGGTACTGTAGACAAGTGAGCTTCCAGCTGCAGAAAGTTTAGCTACAAAAGCATCTTCTCCGCCATTGATATCTCCACTAAAAGCATTGACGGTGGGGAAATCGGAAGAGTGGGTTGCTCCGGTCACATAGGCATTTCCGGAGCCGTCGACAGCTATATCTTCGCACCAATCATCATCACTTCCTCCCAAAAAAGTGCTGTACGTAAGAATCAGGGTAGTATCAATAAATGACAACTTGGCAATAAAAGCATCCCTAATCCCGTCACGGCTGTCATCGTAAGGATTAACTGTGGGGAAATTTGTGGACTCGGTACTTCCTGCAACATAAACATTGCCCGAATTATCTATATCCAAACCAGAGCAGAAATCATCCCCGAAACCCCCAAGAAAAGTGCTGTAAATCAGTGAGTCACCTGTGGCGAATATTTTTGTTACGAAAACATCTAGATAACCGTTATGATATCTGTCATAAGGATGTTCTATGGGGAAACCGCCGGAAGCGGTATGTCCAGCGACGTAAACATTTTCAAAGCCATCAACGGCAATGCTACTTCCATAATCCCAACCCGATCCGCCAAGAAAGGTGCTATAGATAAGCGCGTTACCCATATCTGATAGTTTGGCCACAAAAGCATCGCCGCCATGCGTTAAATCATTAATGGTTGAATCGTAGGCATTAAATGTTGGAAAATTATAGGAACTAGTACCTCCAGTTATATAAGCGTTGCCCAAAATGTCAACAGCTATACCCCTTCCCATGTCGTCGTTGCTCCCACCAAGAAATGTGCTATAAATTAATGAATTGCCAGCAGGAGAAAGTTTATATATTAAAACACCATGGGAACCTTGTAAACCGGTATGCCCAATAACATAGGCGCAGCCAGAAACATCAACAGCAATGTCAAAGCCATCATCAAAAGAGCCTAAGTATGTGCTGTAAACAAGCTCAGGATCAATTATTAATGGCAGTGCCTGATTATAGCTTTCATCAACTGCGAATCCGAATATACCCTGCTCAACTATAACATAACGGCCTGTAATTTTCTGGCTAATTCCCCCGTCATCCTGGTAAATATACGGCGCCTTTTCATGGATTATGCCAAATTGCGTCTGAATCTGCAAATCACCTGTCAAGGTAACGTTCAAATCATCCGCCCCATCATAGCGAATCTTTATCAGCGAGATGTCAGCGCCGGGATTGATGATGAAATCGTATTTCATCCTTTTGCCATTGCCATGATATCTCAGGTCTATCCCCGGCCAGATGTCTTTATAAACGATAGATGAATAATTGGGCACATCAGTACGCCATTTGGCGGGATCATTGCCGTAGAAATAATTACAATTATGGGAAAGGCGATCCTCGCCAATTATTTCAGCGTTTGGATTCGCCTCGACAAACTTCGCCTTAATTATCAGGCTCTCCTTTTTATACCTTGGCCGGTTAATTTCGCCGGGCATATCGTGTATCAAACTGAAATCATCTTCAAGCAGTTCATCAGTATCCCGAAAAAACAGGTAGGCAACTTCATCCTTATAGAAATCAAAAGTTGCCCCGCCGGCATCGGCTTTAAATAGCGTCTTATCACCCCACTGGCCCTGGTTCTCGGTGAAGGCCAAGGGCATAGATGACAGGTTCGTTATAGCCATCTGTTTTTGAGATTGTGCATCTAAAGCGAGTTGAGCATTGACGTTGTTTGAAACCATAGCAACAAACACAAGCAACAAAACCATTACGACTTTTTTCATCTTATCCTCCGGTTAAAAAAGTTTACGCAGTAACATCAAAGGATTATTATGTAGATTACTGATGCGGGGGTAAAACATCTGCCCCTAATAATGTCAGGTTAAATATAATAGCTACAAATTAGCTGTCAAGTAAAATAATATCAAAGCGTGAAAAACGGGAAAAGTTTGATCGCTAAAGCTTAATCAGCTTCATCATGCGGGTTTCGGTGGCGCGCCAGTCGGTTAGCCAGGTGATAGCGGGCAGGTTGATATCCAACGGGTTCTCGGCGGTTTCCGGCAGGCGTTTCAAGCGAAGTTTCAGATAGCGTTTGCCCTTGTCACGGCGACTGAGATTCGTGCCGGTGTAAAGCTGATCGATCATCAGCTTCAACTCATCGATAGTTTCCGTGCGCGCCCGTTTCATGACATCGTAGATGTTGGCGCCAAGTACGCCGCCGCCGGTACGGCTGTAAACATTAACGATATCGATCAACTCGCGGAACCTTTCTATTTCGACATTGTACTTCGCCAGCGCGCCGGTCAGACGACGTGATCCGCAGTACTCGGCGGCGATTTCATCGGCTTTGAATTCTGTCATGAGCAGATAGTCGGTGGTAATAGCAGATACTATCGGCGGCATAGCCAAAGCTATCCAGGCGGCGGGATTGAGTACGTAAAAAAATCCGCCTTGCGCCAGGTTGTTCGATAGCAATTCGAGACGGGAGTTCAGTTTCTTGATAAAATCCAGCGGCGGATTGTTATCCGTTTCATAGAAAGCGAACTGACGAGCCAGCATAACTTTCAAATCGCCGGCGGAAAGCAGTTCCATGCTCGCCAGCCCGATTTCTATATATTTCGGCTGCTCGTTGAAAACATCATCGAATGTAAGCGCAGTTTCCTTGATTTCGATTTCGGATCCCGGCGTGATTCGAATATCATCGATCGGTTCGACCTGAAAATGCTCGGCAAGTTTCGTTATCATATTATAAAGCGAC
>CAZFSN010000184.1:0-6589 GCA_964521815.1 uncultured Ignavibacteria bacterium
TTTATATGAGGCATCGCCTCCAGGATTTTTTGGGTCAATGCCGGAGTCATCGGACCGCCGGCCTGGGTGATATAGCGAAGATGTTCGAAACGGTAATTGGCGATATTCGATTTATGCATCAAGATAGCGAAAGTCGATGGAACCCCGGAAAAACCGGTTACTTTCTCCTGCGACATGATTTCGAGAATGACATTGGGGTAAGCGAATCTGTTATCGATAACCAGACTTCCGCCGCAATAGATATGCGTAAGCAGAAGTGAATTGCCATATGAATAATAAAACGGCAATATCGCCATAACCCTGTCATCCGATTGTAAATCCAGATATTTCACAATCGACTCGGTATTGGCCAGAAGGTTTCCGTGGGTAAGCGTTACCCCCTTGGGGGAGCCGGTCGTGCCCGAGGTGTAGATTATCTGAGCGTAATTTTCCAGGGCGTTAGACACGGGCCTTCTGGAAGGATCGCCTTTTAATTGGATGTTCAGCCAGAATTCACTCTCGACTTCCCTGGGCAGACGGTCATACGAACCATCGCAGACGATTAATTTTAACGATGGCAATTCCGGTTGAATAATTTTCGCCACATGAGCGATTTTCTTGCTGACGATTAGAGCCGTAACACTGCAATCGCTCAGGACATTTTTATAATTCCTGGGCGTGCTCTGAGAATTCAGGCCGACTACGATACAACCGGCTTTGAGAATAGCGAAATAGGCTATAATGTAGTTTATCGAGGATTCGAGCAGTATGCCGATTCGCTCGCCGGGTTTGATTCCCCGGTCCACAAAGAAATTAGCCAGGCGATTAGCGGCCGCTTCAAGCTCCAGATAGCTAATCCGCCCGCCCAGATGGATAGCGGCATCCTTGTAAGGAAACCTCTCGGCGTTTTCCTCCAGGAAATGATGAATTAGCATTTTATCCTTTACTGCTTTTTGCGGTTGATAAAGTTTGCCATGCGATCAATGGTATCGAGGTTTTCAGGGACTAATTCGTCATCCTCGATAGTAATATTGAAATTTTCCTCCAGGAAACTGACCAGCTCCAGAACGCCGGTAGAATCGATTATATTCATTTCGAGCAACGACCCTGATTCAGTTAAATCCTTCGGATCCCGTCCCATCATGAAATTATTCTCGATAAATCCCCTGATATCAGCTTTGATTTCCAAAAGTCCTCCTTGTATGTGACCTATATTACCAAGATTGCTTATTATTTTACTTATTTTTTAATCAAATTCCAAGTTTTTATTAATCTTTAAACAGCGATTATTTGCCTAATTTATTTTTTAACAGGCGCTCCGACTGTTTCATCACGCCATATTTTGAAAGCTTCTTTGCCCAGTTTGGCCGCCGGTTTAAAATCTTTAATATATTGATTTATCAGTATCTGCGTCGACAAGATTCCGATTATCGACATATTATCCTTAAACGACAAATGAGCATGAGATAGTTTGGCGCATTTGGCTTTCAGCCTATCGACATAAACCGGATTAAAAATCCCGGTTTCAGTCAGAGCTTTAGCCGAAAGCATGTCTTTGATATGCGATGGCGAATCGGCCTGAAAAAATGAATTCGAATCGGGCGCCATATATGGTTGTTTCACCCGATTGATGATGTTTTCCGGCAGTTCCATTGCCATCGCTTTTTTCAGCACGAATTTTTCCTTAAGTCCGAATATCTTATATTTGGGCGGGACTTTGGCGCCGAATTCGACAACCCGATGATCCAGAAACGGGAATCTGGTTTCGATCGAATTGGCGGCGGCCACCCGGTCGCCCTGCGATGATAGCAGATATCCGGATAACAGCGACTTTGCCTCCAGGTATTGCGCCCGGGCCAGATGATGCCAGTTATAAAAGCTATCGGGTAAACGCTCGCTAAAAGCCTCCATCGAATCATAATCACCGATTCGGTTTTTGACACTTTCAGTGAAATAGTCTTTTATTTTTACAGTGGTATTAATCCGGGGTATATGCGAAAAATAGTACTTATCTATGGCCGATAATCCCTTCTTATAGAACGTTTCCAAATAGAATTTGGCTCTTGCTCCCGACAATGGCAAGGTTGGATAAAGGCGTTTCAGCAATGAGGCGCGCCACGATGAATCCGGATTCTTGGCCCAAAACCTGCGAATCAGCGTTTCCTTGAATAAATCATAGCCGCCCAAAATTTCATCCGAACCTTCGCCGGTTAAAACTACCTTGAAATTATTATCCCTGACCAGCCCGGACAGCATCAGAAGCGGCGTTGGGGCGGTGCGAAGTATCGGCCGTTCGGTGTGCCAGATGACTCTGGGGAAATTCTCGGCGATATTCTTATAGGTACAGGTTATCTGATGATGATTCGTTCCCAAGAATCGGGCCATTTGATTCTGATAGCCGGATTCATCATAAGCTTTATCATGAAAAGCTATCGAGAACGTCTCGATCCTGGTATTGGTAAATAGCTTGATTAAGGCGACGGTAGCGGATGAATCCAACCCCCCGGATAGATAACCGCCGACCGGAACATCGGCGCGGAGACGTAATCTAACCGAATCAACCAGAAGCGAATGCAATTCCTCGGCCCATGAATTAAGGGGCCTGTCATTGTCGTATACTTCCGGAAATTCCATTTTCCAAAATGTGGATTTCTTTAAATTCCCGTCCTTAATTAAAACCGAAGTACCCGGTTCCAATTCGTTTATATTTTCAAACGCCGTACGCGGCGGAGCGGTTGTCCACCAGGTGAATATCTCATCGAGACCCTTATAATCCAGGCGGCGCGGGATGGAGTTTTCGCAAAAAATCGATTTTATCTCTGAAGCAAAGTAGAATATATTGTTATGGATAGTATAAAAAACCGGTCTTATTCCCAACCGGTCACGGGCAATAAACAGCGATCTGTTCTTCTTGTCATATATAGCGAGTGCGAACTGGCCATTGAAATGCTTGACACAATCGGCGCCCCATTGTTCATAAGCATGAACGATAACTTCGGTGTCGGATTTCGTGCGGAATTTATGTCCGGCTTTTTCCAGTTCCGGCCGCAACTCGATGTAATCATATATCTCACCGTTGAATGTAATCCAGATATTTCCATCTTCATTGGCTAACGGCTGTTGGCCGGATTTTAGGTCGATAATGGACAAGCGAGCCTGGCCCAGAGCGCATAATTCATCGCGATATACGCCGAATTCATCCGGCCCCCGATGTTTAAGCATATTGACCATCCGGGTAATTAAGTCCGGATCAGATTTGACGTTATTATTAAAATGAAAATAGCCGGCTATGCCGCACATTTTTGCCTTCCCTTAACCCGCGAATTAATGCTTATCTCTTTGCCTAATTATCGGTTAAACCATTGCTTTATTTAAAATTAATTTCTAGTCGCGGTGAATTATCATTGCCCATACCACCAACTTGTTACTAATAGAACTCACTATCATAGAATATATTTTCCAAAAATTGAAATTTTTCCCCGCCAATATGTAATAGAGTTTTATGCCTTGATATGTACCTTAAAGTACAATCCTGATATCTACCGCTTTCGAATTTTTCCCATCGGCGCAGGCTATGAATGGATTAATATCGATCGATTTGATTTCTCCGAAATCACTAACCAGTTGAGACAACCTCAAAAGCGTTTCCTCGATTGCTGGAATACTGACACCTTTTGTTCCTCTGAATCCGGCCAGAAGCGGGTAGCCTTTGATCGATTCGATCATCTCTTTAGCGTCGATATCGGTAATCGGATTAAGTTTAAAAGCTACATCTTTATGCAGTTCAACCTGCACCCCGCCGATACCGAACATAAGCAATGGCCCGAATGTAGGATCCTGATTCATACCGATTATCGTTTCGATACCGCCTTCAATCATTGGCTGGATAATCACGCCCGAAAATTCGGATTTTTTCGAACCGAAACGCTTTTTCATGGTATCGAAAGCCTTAGCAGCTTCTGACTTATCGCTGATATTCGCCACTACGCCGCCGACATCCGTTTTATGTGAAATCGTTGGATCATCGATTTTCATCACTATCGGGAATTTCATTTTCGCCAGGCTCTTTTTCAATTCGGCTGATGTAGTCGCTTTTTCGATTTTCACCGTATTTATGCCATATGCTTTGAGAATTTTAAACGCGTCATCGCCGAGTATTTCTTTTCGCCCTTCCTGATGTGCCTTTTCAACGATCTTTTTGACTTTATCTCGTTTGACATCGAAATTGGCCATCTTGCCTGGTTTTCGGCTAAGCCATTTGTTGTAAGCGGCCATAGCCTTTAAGGCTCTGGCGGCTGATTCTGGAAATAAGTAGGTCGGTACATTTATTTCAGTTAAAAACTCCGACCCGGCAACACCATCAGGTGATCCCATCAGGCAAGCCAGCACTGTTTTATTATTGCCGTGCGCTTTGATCTTGTCGGCAATAGCGCCAAGCACTGCTTTGGAATCGACCAAAATGGGCGGCACAAATATACAAATGACACCATCGACATTATTATCGGTAAGTACGGCCTCCATGGCGGCGGCGTAGGCATCCGGGCCGCCCGAAGCGATAACATCGATAGGATTGTTAACCGCGGCCACAGCCAGAAGATTAGCCCTGAGATATTCAATCGTTTTAGAATCAAACCGGGCCATTTTCAGGCCCAGGCTTTCCACAGAATCGGTAGCCAGTATACCCGGCCCGCCGGCATTGGTGATAACCGCGATTCGGTCGCCTTTCAAAAGCGGCTGATGAGTGAACGCCATGGCGGCATCAAATAACTCATCAATAGAATCTGTACGTATAATGCCGCATTGCTTGAAAACCGCGTCGGTGGGAGCATCGCCGCCGGCTAAAACGCCGGTATGCGAACTGATAGCTTTGGCCCCTGATGCTGTCCGCCCGGCCTTGACCGCGAATATTGGCTTCTTGGCGGTGATTTCTTTGGCCAGACTTATGAATCTTCGCGAATCCTCAATATTTTCCAGATATAGAAGTATTATCTCGCAATTGGGATCATCTTTCCAGTATTCGAGAATATCGTTATCGGAAATATCGGCTTTATTACCGACCGAAGCAAACATCGAGAATCCAAGATTGAGCTTACTGGTATAGTCGATCACGACCTCGCCCAGTGCTCCGGATTGCGACATGAACGCGACCTTACCCCGCGGCGGATTGAGCTTTGAAAACGTGCAATTCAGCGATATATCAGCTTCGGAATTGACCAGTCCATAGCAATTCGGCCCAACCATACGCATACCGTATTTCTCGATTATATCGATCAGCTCTTTTTCCTTTTCGATCCCTTCGCCGCCGATTTCCTTAAAGCCGGCAGTGATCGTGACTACACCCTTGACGCCTTTTTCGCCGCATTGCTCCAGCGATGGCTTAACGAAATCGCGGGGCACTACGATTATCGCCAGATCGACTTCATCGGGAATATCCAGAACGCCGGGATAACATTGCAGCCAATCGATTTTATCGGCTTTGGGGTTGACCGGATAGATTTTGCCTTTGTATTCATATCTTAAAATATTATTGACAATTACGCTTCCTATCGACCCCGGTTTATTAGACGCCCCGATTACGGCGATAGTTTTCGGTTTGAATATGGCATCAAGGTTTGCCGACATCTCAAATCTCCTGCTTAAATTAACAATTGCCGGAAGTTAAAAGATATGGTGGATTTGGGCAAGGGATAAATTAGTAATCCGGGTAGGTCAGCAGGCCTGTCCCGTTAGGGATGGCTTCCGCCATGCTCCTGACGCGAAGTGATATGTCAAGCCCCAAGTGGGCTTGACCTACTCCTCCCAATTCAGTGGTCCATCGGTGAATCGTTTCTGTAGATTGCTCAGCACATAGCTCCAGGCTTTATCGAAATAGTCGTACAGCTTGTCCCAATCTTCGCCTTTGCCCCAGCCGTATTGCGAAAAATCGACTTTCACCTTGCCCGGCTCGATTTCATCGAATAGCAGGATCACCTGAGTATGTATATCCCGAAGTCTGCCGAACTGCGGCGGCGCGTTCCAATCGAATGATAGCATTCTCTTAGGAAGATAAGCCAGTATCTTACAATCCTCCGAGCCTTTCGTGCCATAGGGATTATCATCGAGGAAATATATCTCAAACGGCCCGCCAACCCGAAGCTCGACTACTGCATTGGGCGAGAAGAACGTTTTAACCCCCTCAGTGGTGGTCCAGGCCTGCCAGACATCATCCAGCGAAGCCGTCACCTCAACCTGCTTATGCAGTATCTTATCGGCAATCTGTTCGGCATAGCGATACGGCGGCGTGTTGTTGGCCATTAGCGAAGCAACCATCGGCGTTAAGGTATACGTGTGCACGCCGTTAACCACCGATGGCTCATTAGCCATGATTTGTCTGGCTTCGGCTTCGGAGTACACTTGAAGAATTATCAGGCCGAATCTTTTCCCGATAACCGGCCCGGCCAATAGCACTTTGCCTTTAGCAACGAGATCACACAGGTAGAAATAGTGTTCTTCCATGATTTGCTCCTCGGCGGCAGTCATGTTATCCGGCCAGCCATCGCGAGTGCCGAGAAGTTCGACATAATAATGTTGCGGTTTAGGTATTTCCATAGCCTCTCCTGATTGCGCGGCT
>CAZFSN010000185.1:0-747 GCA_964521815.1 uncultured Ignavibacteria bacterium
CGCGGTTTTTTTATTGATCGGCTTGAATGGCTGCTACACGAAATTCAGACAGGCCAAAGTTAAGTTGGTCCCGGATGATAATAATACGGTAATTTATGATGATTGGGACTTTGGCCGCGGCTGGTACCGGGAAGGTATCGAAGTATATAGCACCTATTACGACTACTACTACGCCCAATGGTGGGATCAGAGCCCGCGGCGTTCTAAAAATGCCGAGGCACAGGTTATTGAAACCAAACCAGCCGGCAAGATCGAGAGACGTGATTACGGCGATTGGCCTTTTCTTGATCAGTTCGATCAGTCTGACAGCATTCCCCAGCATCCCTATGAATATTCCGGACCCGGCTTGCAGGATCAGCCGCCGAAAGTCGACAATCCGCCGCCGGCAAATGCCGACCAGCCGAAAGTTGACAATCCGCCGCCGGCAAATTCGGATCAACCGAAAGTTAAAAACGATGACAATCAATCGAAAGATAATCAAAAAAATACCAACGAGAATAAAAGCGATGACACGAAAATAAAACGTCGCGGCGGGAGATAATATATGTTCAGATTAAAACTATTATTATTGCTATTAGTACCGGTCATGGCTCAAGCGCAGGTTTACAGCGATCCGACTATGGTATATGAGATGGTAACGGAGAACAACACGTTTGTCGGAGTGCGGGCCGCCGGTATGGCAGGCGCGCAGATAGCCGCCGGCGATGATGGTTCCGCGATCTGGTATAACCCCGCGCTTTTGACCAG
>CAZFSN010000185.1:757-6555 GCA_964521815.1 uncultured Ignavibacteria bacterium
CAGAATCAGGAGCATGGAATTTTCCGGCGCCCTGACTCATCAGCGGTTTTTTAACGAGACCAGGTTGGGAACGGTCAACGGGGATGAGGCTCAACTTAATAAAACAAGGGTATCGTCATTATGGGGCGTATTCCCGGTACCGGTTGAGCAGGGCGGTTTTTCATTCGCGCTGGCGGCTAACAGAGTCAAAAATTTCGACAGGATTTTTCGGTCGGAAAGCGCGCCGGGCTGGTTGGCCAACGCTATCGGGGACGGTTTTGGCGGTGGCGAGGATGATCTCGGCAGTCTGTGGGCGTATTCGATCGGCGGCGGGCTTGAATTATCTCGCTATACTTCTATTGGTTTAACTCTTGATTGGTACTATGGCGTCGATAATTATTCTTATTTCATCGATGAAATATCCGATGCTGATATAAGTTCATACAGGTCCGATTTGAAAAGCAGTTACTCCGGCTATTCGGCGAAAATCGGGTTGGCTTATTCGCCCGGTCCTAATGTTCATCTCGGCGCGACTATTAAATTGCCGACTCCCTTTAAAGTTGAGCAGGAGCAATTCGTAGATTCCAGTTATAATGGCCGCACATATTCGGATTATTCTACGGGTGAATACAAATTTACCCTGCCTTTCAGTTTCGGTGCCGGTGCGCTGGTCACGGTTCGTGATCTATTACTTACCGGCGATCTAATATATACGGATTATACCCAGATGGAGTACAAATCCGGGGTCAATTCGGCCCAGGCTAATGATGATGTCAAGAAGTACTATAACGATGTTTTGACTCTTAATCTCGGCGCCGAATATTTTATCCCGCAATGGGGCTTGACGTTCCGCGGCGGCTATAGCCGGGACCCCATTCCTTATAACTTTTACACGATCGAAAATGATTTGCATATCATCAGCGGCGGGTTCGGCTACCTTCTGGATAGAACCCTGAAACTTGATGTAGCGGTTAATTTCCTCAATTGGACCCGTCGGGATAACGATTTGGGCACTACCGAAAAATACAAAGCCCAGCGCGTGTACGTCGGTTTTACCTATAGAATTTGATAATAGTCGTTTTCATTACTCTTCATTGCGAAGCAGCGCTTCGAAACGAGAAAAAGGCACGTCCGTGCAATATGTATGTGTGCCGCGTAACTACTTACAGATTGCTTCGTCACCCTCCGGGCTCCTCGCAATGACTTTTCAATAAGCCCATAAAGCAAGTACTACTTCGCAATGACGGGAATTTAGGGTTTTCATTATTTTAAAGTAGCATTGTTTATAAAAATTTATTCCATCATTAACATAATCGTTATAGTATTTTCATTCCTATTTCGATTGACTTTATTCTTGTAGAATCTATTTTAAGGGCTATGGAATTCGCGGTATGTTTCGTTTTCATTGTCATCCTGATTCGTTTGAAAATGCCGGTCGGCTTGACGTTAATAGCGACATCGGCGCTCCTGACACTGCTGGAATTCGGTTTTACCCTTCGATTTTTCGAACCATTTCGACTGACACTAATCGATCTTCGCACCTGGCGTCTGGTGGCCACTATAATTTTGGTAATAACGCTGGGTTCGATTTTATCCAAAATCGGCTACCTGGAACGTATGGTTGCCGCCTTAAAAGCCTATATCAATCCGAGTATGGTCGCCCGTATAGCCCCTGCCCTGATAGGACTTCTGCCGATGCCCGGCGGCGCGATGGTGTCCGCGCCGATTGTAGAAGAGCTGACCAAAAACACATCCGCTACCCCTGAGGCCAAAACCGCCTCGAATTTCTGGTGGAGACATATCTGGGAACCGGTGTGGCCGTTGTATCAGTCGGTTATTTTAGCCGCCGCTATTTTAGAAGTTTCGGTCTGGCAGGTAGCCTTTATCTGTTTTCCAATCACGCTGGCCTGTATTATCAGTGGTTTTCTGATTATCCATTTGCCTCTTTCGAGTGAAAAAAATCTGAATAAGGATTTTTCCAGGTTTATTCGGGAGATGTTCGCCTCGCTGTGGCCGGTATTATTCATCGTAGCCAGCGGCTTGATTTTCAGGGCCGATCTGATATTATCGCTTTTGGCATTGTACGTATTAATGCTGTTAGTTCGAATAGCCGATTTTAAAATGATTTACGCCAGTTTTAAAGAGGAATTTTCATTTGATATTATCCTGATTTTTCTTGGCGGCTTATCGATGATGAAAGTTATTGAATTGGGGCAAGCGGCAATTAAAACTTTAGCGGCGTTTCAGGCCTGGGGAATACCGGCTGATCTGGTCGTATTCACGTTGCCGTTTCTGGTAGGTTTTTTAACCGGCTTGACCGCCGCCTACGTTGGGGTTGGCTTTCCGATTGTCTCATCGGCATTTCTTTTGACCGGCGGATTAAGTTCGGGCATTTTTCTGGCCTATGCCGGTGGGCTGATGGGTATAATGGTTTCGCCGGTACATTTATGTTTGGCTTTAACGAAAAATTATTTTAAAGCTGAATATAAAGGTATTTTTAAATTATTAATCCCGGTAGTATTATTAACATCGCTGATAATTTTCATGGTGAAATATCTATTTTACCCAAGTTAATCAAGCCTCCGGCAATCTTGCCGATATATTTTCAAGAAGGAGAACTGTTATGGGTGATTTAACTGTAATAATATTATCGATTTTGATAATAATTTTATGCTGGGTCATAATAAAAGTTAATGATAAAATTGATCGCCATATCAAGCGATTTAAAAAACTGGAAAAAGCCCTGTTGAAAAACGCCACCGGCAAAATTCCCCAGGAATTAATCAATGATAAAACGCCGAAACAGGGAACACCGTTTAAAGATGATATTCCCATGGCCGCCACCTCTAATGACTTACGGCCTCAAAGCCATCAATTTATAGCGAAAAAATAAATATTTTTTGACAAAATTCCACTCGTTCTTGTACTGCATTTCGTATATCTTATTGTCAGATATATAAATATGCTTTAAATTATCCGGGAACGGAATAGAATAACTTTAATTTTGGGGAACTATTATTTATATATTATGTATAATTATTAGAAAATAAGCGAGGTGCACAGTGGATAAAATTAGTGACAAAGATTTGTTTGCCAGGGTAGCCGCTGATGATGAGCAGGCGTTTACCCTGTTCGTGGAACGCTACAAGGGTCGGCTTTATAATTTTATCGTCCGAATTATTTCCGAAAAAGAGACGGCTGAGGATATTCTGCAGGATACATTCTTAAGAGTCTACAATCAGCGAAAAAATTACAGCCCCGATTTCGCGTTATCTACCTGGGTATACACGATATCCTTAAACCTGGTCCGTTCCGAATTGCGTAAGCGCAAACTTAGAAAATATCTAAGCCTGGATTTTTTGAAAGAAGAAAGCGATATCGAATTGCCGGACACCACCAATCCTGAACCCGGTAGGCTGAAACCGCTTCTGGATAAAGCCATAGCGGCATTGCCGGAGGAATATAGGACAGCCTTCGTTTTATGTGATATTGACCGTTTACCTTATAATGAAATCGCCGAAATAATGCGTGTACCGGTCGGAACCGTCAAATCGCGCATTAATCGGGCCAGAAGCATGTTGCGTGAAAAACTTTTACCGTATAAGGAGTTAAATTATGAATTGTCGAAAGGTCTCCCGCAGATTATCTGCCTATATTGAGGGTGACCTGCCGCCCCAGGAAATTGCCCAATTAGAGGGGCATTTGAAAACCTGCGCGTCGTGCCGGCGAAAAGTCGCTGATATCAGGCTGATCGTTGAAACATCGCATCAGCTCGAGCGAAAAGAACCCGGACCATATTTCATCAACCGCTTGCTGTGCGCGATAAACAGGCAGAGCAGCCCTCGGGAAATACTATCGAATTGGCGATATCGCCTGACGCTTTCCGGAGTCGCTTTCGTGGCCGCCGCGAGCGTTACGTTCTATGTGATAGGGCCGCCGGCGGCCGTCGTATCGGTCCCGGAAACCGGCGGTAATATTCAGGCCGGGCTAATCCAGAATAGTGATTCTCTAAGGTCAGGTCATGGTTTTCCGGTCTCCGATGATGCTCTTCAAAGAGATCTGAAATTAGCGGAAAAACCAAAATCAGATTCGCTGAATGATGAACCGGAAGTGGTATCAAAACTATATGTTCAGCCTGTAAGCGTTAAAAAGACAAACAGTGATGACCAGGTTTTTTAGAAAGGTCTGAATGAATAAAATTGCTAAAGGGTTTTTTGTCTCGATACTTGCCATACTACTTATAAGCGCCGCGAAAACAGATGCCGGGGTACTCCAAAGTCTGGATGAAGAATTAACCGGTTTGGTTCAGCAAGCCAAACCGTTTATGGTGACAGTCGAAGCCAGAGATGTCGCCCGAAACAATGTTTTTGTCGGCACCGGTATTTTGATCGATAAAGCGGGCTTGATTCTAACGGCGACATCTATTATCGGCGATAGCGACGCGGTTAAAGTGATATTTGACGATGGAGATGAATTCGCCGCTGAAGTAGTCGGGTCAGATAACCATACCGGTCTGGCGCTTCTCAAAATTGAACCGGTCGAACGAAGTCTGCCTAAATTCGGTGATCCCTACAACCTTAAGGTAGGCTCCTGGATCATCGTGATTGGCAATTCTTATGATATACCGAATTCCGTAAGTCTTGGCGTCTTTTCGGGCATAACAAATGAAGGATTCTTGCAGCTGTCGTCACAATCGGGGCCGGGCAGTTCGGGCAGCGCCGTGTTCAATACCAAAGGCGAAATAGTGGGATTACTTGTCGCTCAAGCCAAAGAGACTATTACCGCCCAGATAGCGGCTGATAATTATGTCAAGGTCAAGGCCAATAACTATAAAACCCCGGCCCCAAACGCCGCGGGTATTGATATAGATATTCCATCACCGGGAATTAGCCTGGCGGTACCGGTCGACAAACTCAAACGGGTGTCCGGTCAATTAAAGCTCTATGGCGAAGTCGAGCACGGATTTTTGGGAATAAAACAGCGGCGATTAGACGAACAGCATCGTCAGCGTATTGATATCGATGGCGGAGTGCTGGTAACGGCCGTAACCAAAGACTCTCCCGCGGAAAAAGCGGGTATAATCAAAGGCGATGTCATAGTTAATTTCGATGGCAAGAAGGTTAAAGGGCCGGGACATCTTTACAGTTTAGTCAGATCATATTTACCTGATGAAAAAATCAAACTGGATTTAGTCAGAGATACTACGGCTATTTCTGTTACTGTCACATTAGGGCAAACGGATGATAGCGGGTATTTCGGGTTTCGGCAAAATACCGATCCGGACAATCAGTTTAAATTTTTATCTCCGGCCGAGCCGGCTAAGAATATCGATCTTATAAAAGGACAATCAACCGACCTTAATCGAAATGCTGATGAGGCTGAATCTAAACTTGAAGTCGATGAGTTACGCGGACGGATACGAGAACTGGAGCGTGATTATAAAGTGCTCTCGGCGAAAATCGATGAATTAACCAAAGAAACGAACAAATAAATCATCGTACAACTGTTATTATTATTCACGATGCTGGTTTACATAACAGCGGCTATATGTGTATGCTATTATAAAATATATAATTACATGAACATATATTTTTTTTGATGTAAATTGTAACGATAAGAAAAATCGAATATTTATAAGTATTGCTAACTTGTTAAATCAATTTACATTAGAATCTACAGCTCAATTAATTATCACGGCATGAAAATTGCCTTTAAATAGATGGGGCAGTGTTTTTTGTCAATTGAATAGCTGTAAACCTTAAAAATTTCAATGGCTTACATGGAATGGGACAGGTTTTTTTGTGTTGACTGAGATTTTT
>CAZFSN010000186.1:0-6530 GCA_964521815.1 uncultured Ignavibacteria bacterium
CTTAGACACGGCCCCTACGGCTTCGGCCGGTCATCTTTCCCCGTGCCGTCGGCTAAGGCGGCTGGTCGATAGTGAAACCATCTCGAAGAGGTCGGACTAAGATCAGCCCCGATTACGCTTGCTAAGTCTGATTAATGCAACAATACCTATCAGAAGTACTGCAGTACAAATAGCGCTGGCCTCAGGCCCATAACTGCCGCCGCTGATTAACTTTAATCCGGAGGCCTTTAAATCGAAAATAGTTCCTGAATTCCATCTATTTCCTGATACTTCCAAACCGAAAAAGTTAGCCTGCGTCCAATTCCAGGCGGCGTGCCAGCCGCAGATACCCCAAATACTCCCTTCTTTGATAAAGTAGAAAGATAAAAACAAGGAAAAGAGCAGCAGGTTAAGTATGGCCAATGGTTGAATTGTCCCATGAAATATAACAAAAATTATAGATGATACAATCACACCGATACCCGGGCCATAGCGTACGCCAATTACGGGCAGTAACCATCCTCTGATCAGGAGTTCCTCGGAAGAGCATTGCACGATAAAGGCAAGCAAAAACAAAAATGTACTGCCGATAGCAGTAAAACCGATGTTGCGGGAACTTAGATGGTCAATTTTAACGGCGCCTGTAATATACATAAATCCAACAATTAATGAAAGCATGCCGAAACCGATTATCCAACCAACAAAGTACTTCCTTAACCGGCCTTTTGACGGGAAACCAAGTGTCCAGAATGGACGCTTCTCAAAACGTGCAACCCAGCCCTACAAACAAAGCGCTATCAAGATAAACGGGATGAATAGGAAGTAAACGCTTTCTAATAACGCGTCGCCGCCCCCTCTGTTGGCGAAAGCTATCTCGGTAATTACAGCCGGTATGACCAATGCTATAAACATGAAGCCAAGCATCGCCCCGATTAACGCTATGATGCCCGGCAGGCGCTTGGCCTGCCTGGCCATAGAAAACATTGGACTTCCCGAATCTATCAAAGACATTTAAAGCTCCTCACTTAAAAGCCAAAAAATTAACAGGTTTTGCCTTTTTTTGCCGTCGGTGTCCCCTGACCCGACGGCTATTTTACTAGCGGATGAAGGCGATTGACGGCAGGCGAAGCAGCCACCACGTAAACGACGTTTATCACACCTATTTATATGACATTTAAAGTTCGAATTATATTTTGAAATTGGGAACCGTTTTCAATATGCCCCCGTTACCTATCTCACAAATTAGTTAACTTTAAAACCGGGGTGTTGCCGCATTAACGGAACATCCCAAGCCAAAAAGAGAGGCTCTAAAATGACCAGACAACAAATTCACAGCGAAATGAAGGGAATGTTAGGCCTGGTTCCCTCATTTTTCAAGGCTATTCCTGATTCATCGTTGGAGATGGAATGGGGTATGTTCAAGCAACTGCAGTTCGAGGAGGGGGCTATCCCGAACAAGTATCGCGAGTTAATGGGTATCGCGATCTCCGCGGCCACGAAATGCCACTATTGCGCTTACTTTCATACGGTGACAGCCAAGCTTAACGGCGCTACCGATGCCGAAATCGAGGAGGCCGTGCATTATGCTAAACACACCGCCGGCTGGAGCACCTACTTAAACGGCCTTCAGGTTGATTTTGACAAATTCAAGAACGAAGTCAATCAAGTCGCCGAGCATGTGCGTTCGATGAATTCCGTTCCCGCCTAAGCGAATCGAAAGCGTGCTATTGGGTAGATATACTCAATAAATTAAGAGGAGATAATGCCATGAAATTACGCAAAGAGGATATGCCAATCGCCCTGGAATTGCCGGTGGCGACATTCCGTGTTTCCGAATGGGATAAAATGGCGGTGGCTTATGTCGAGATGAAAGCGGGCGCGGATGCCACACCGCTATTAGAGGGACTAAAAGATGATAAATGCCAGTGCCCGCACTGGGGTTATATCCTTAAAGGCGCCATCCACGTTCGCTACAACGATGGCAAAGAGGAAGTGTGCAAAACCGGTGATACGTTCTACTGGCCCGCAGGTCATACTGTCTGGGCTGATGAGGCTACATCATTCATCGAGTTCAGCCCGAAAAATGAGCTAAAGCATGTCTATGATCATATCGGTGAAAAAGTAGCGGCCATGGCTTAAGGATTTATAAACGACGATTAGAGCCCTCGTGTTTACGGGGGCTTCTTTGTTTTAATGAGAACCTTAACCTACGGCTTTGGCCGGTCATCTTTCTCCGTGCCGTCGGTGTCCCCTGACCCGACAGCTATTTTGCCGGCGGGATGAAAGCCGGCGGATGAGGGCGGTTGGTGGCAGGTGAAATAGCGGAAAAGCCATTACAAGACGTAGGTCAAGATCGTTTGCGCCATGCCCGGAAATCATCAGGTATTTACTGAGCCCAAGTAATGAAATAGTGCATTAATTGGAACTGCAAATATCCGGGTAGCTCTTCTTTGGGTCTGTGTCAAAACGAACCCATGAGGGTGATTGGGCCCCCGGAATCGAATAATTAATTTATCTGAATACCCGCGTTAAATCTATTCGAATCACACCCGGTTATATTTAGCCGGAGCATAATTTTCGACGGCTTCAAGTTTCCCGCCGATAAAGGCCGTTAGCTTTTTCTCCTCGATCCGGATTTTTAGGTATCCTTTACCCGCAAACCCCAGCATAATCGATCCGCTTACGATAAGTGTAAAATCGAGCACGGTCCAGCCGCCGAAGCCGAAATAGCGCATCAAGGCCGCTCCCAATGCAACGAGCGCCAACCCGGTTCGGAAAATCGCTAACAGCGTTCGCTGCTTGGCCAAAACCGTCCTTTGAGATGACAGGTACGTGCGCATAACCGCCAGATGATTCCTCCCTCCGGCAAGCTTGGTCCGTTCCTCGGAATATTCCGTACGTTCTAGAGCAAGTTGAGTGCGTTCGTTGGCCAGGCCCGTACGGTCCCCGGCAAGCGCCGTGCGTTTTTCAGACATCTCCGTACGATCTCGCGACAACTTGGTGCGTTCCCTGGCCATCTCAGTGCTTTCAGTCGACAGCTTCGTTTGCTCCTCCATCAAAGCTGTTCGTTTATTGGCCATACCTGTACGCTGATCCGCCAATTCTGTTTGTCTATTGGCCTTATCTAATAGTTCGGCCGACATCTGAGTGCGCTCTGCAGCTAAACCGGTGCGCTTATCGGAATTTTCCACCAACTTCACGTTCAAGTCGGTTCGCTGTTTGGCAAAATCTGTACGCTTATCCGAGTTTTCCACCAACTTCACGTTCAAGTCGGTTCGCTGTTTGGCAAAATCTGTACGCTTATCCGAGTTTTCAACCAACTTACTGGTCAACAATTGCTGTTCACGAGCAAGTTTCGTCTCCTCTGCTCCCAGATCATTGCCGCGTTCGGCGGAAGCGTTAAGTAGATCGAGAACTTCTTTTCCCTCCTGCAAGACCGCCAAAATTTTTTCCATGGTTAACGATTGGCCCCTGCCTTCTGCGAGTTCACTATTCATCTCAAAATCCTTTCTTTCGCACACAGGTTAAATCCGAGGGCTACTCAAGCGGCTGTCCTCCTGATCCTTTTACTATATAAAAGCATCTTATATTATCCTATATAGCCTCTCGCTTGGCAAATTCTAAATTTCAAACTGCTGTATTTTAAAACGCCACGAGCTAAAAACTGATGACTTAAGGGAAGCGGGAAACTGCGATTCTCCAGCGCATAGCGATTAAGTATTTACCTTAAAGATAATATAAACATCAACTTAATCCCCGAGCAAATATAAAAATGAACGATACGCGCTTTTTTTAGTTGAAAGTAATTTCCGTCCGTAAAATTGACACCTCATCCATTCTGCCGGTGGGATGAAAGCCGGCGGATGAGATCGGTTGGCGGCAGGTGAAACTTCCTCGTAGGGCGTCGATCTAAGCCTGCCCGGCCAGGGATCGACCCGCTTAGGCCGCGATGTACCAAACGGGCCGATCTTAAGCATGGGCCTTACTGGTTTATTAAGGTAAAGAAACATCCAGTGCCCTATACCCCGTCTCAAACGGGATGTAACTAGCGTATATTCACCGTTACATTTTTTACAACTTTTGTTTCTTATATAATGCGATTTAGAATTTCACGGTTATGCCAATTGATGGCAAAAAGCCAATCGATTCATCCTCGGCAATCGCTCCAGTACGTTCATCCCAGCGCGGTATATCATCGGGAATCCGATTATAAACGTTTTGGATATCAACATATGTGATTAACATCCAGTTAGCAAAAAGCCATCTACGGTCCAGACGTAAATCGAGCGAATGGGTAGCTCTAAGACGTTGACTGTTATAATTGGCCGCATCTTTAGTGCCATCGGCGTTGAAAGGCGTGTAAGGCATACCGGATGCGTATCTGAACCGAAGCGCGATTTCCCAGCTGGCATTGAAAATATAGCCGCCGCCAACATTGAATATCCAGCGTTGATCCCAGTTCGATGGCCTGGTTATCCCATCAAGAGGCGTAAATTTCGATTCGCTGAGACTGGCGCTTACCAGGCCATAACAGGGAATTTTCGATAGTTTTTTCTGCAATAACAACTCCAATCCGTAAGCTTCGCCCTTGCCGTCACTGCTTAGAGGTTCGAGACCAAAAGAAGAAAAACCATCTTCCGCGCCGCCGTAACCGGCGCCGGTATTAGCCATAATGAGGTATTTCCTGACTTGACTGGCCGCGTAATTGAAATAGCGTTTGTAAAAACCTTCGATACCAAATTTAGTGTCAGGCTTAAGCAGGAAATTAAATCCTAAAATATGCTGATCTACACCAAGAAATGAAAGCTCTCTATTAATCGGATCTGCTACCAACCAGATATAAGCCGGTGATTGATAATATCTGCCCAGACTTAAATTAATACTGGATCTTCTATTAAGCTGATATGTCGTGGAAAATCTTGGCGCTAACGTCATCTTGTTTTTAATCAAATCGAAATAATCCAGACGCCCGCCCAGAGTTGTTCTAAATTTCGAACCGCCATAACTGAGTTGAACAAAACCGGATGATTTAGTAGCGTAGGTGAGATAGTCACCTTCCAGGGCTACGGAGTCGCCAAATTCGGTCTCTATTGGAGGTAAATAAAGATCGGTATCGAATTTGATATTCTTGCCGGTAATTCCCGTGGTAATTTCAAAAGATTTGGATAATTGATAAATTAATTCGCCTTTAAGATAAGTTTCTCTTTCATGAGATATATTTTTGAAAATCGGCTGAAGCAAAGAGTCGTTTTGCTGATAAACATATTCCACATAATTATTGCCCAGGGTAAGATTAAAGTAGCCTTTTTTAAGCAAGTGGCGCCAGGTTACGCCTGAAACAGACTGATTTTGGTTGCTTCCCAACACCCTGGAATTATCGTAACGATCATCATTGCTGTCGTTGAAGTATTTTACATCGTCGATAGCGCCCAGGTTGACTACGGACAACTGATTCGCCCGGTTAAGCCTGTAATCGAGTTTCGCCATAAAATCCCAGTACTGCGGTACGAAACTGAAACCGGCCGCCCGGAAAACCAGATCGAGCCAGCTTCTTCTGGCTGAAAATATATAGGAACCCTTATCCGCAATCGGCCCCTCGATATCCGCGCCAAAACCGGTAGCCGACAGAGTAACTTGCGTGCCCATTTTATCGGTCCGGCCCTTTTTTAAGTCGATATTGAGAACCGACGATAGTTTGTCGCCGTAGCGTACGCCGAAGCCGCCGGTTGAAAACGCGGTTTGCTCGACATAATCGAGATTGATAAAAGAAAGCGGTCCGCCACTGGCCCCCTGGGTGCCAAAATGATTGATATTATAAGCTTCAAGATTATCGACAATAAAAAGGTTCTCGGAGGGCGCTCCGCCGCGAATCATAAGGTCATTACGGCCCGGCTGAGCCTGGGCCACTCCCGGCAAACTCGAGGTTGCCCTGACTACATCCTCGAATGAACCCGGAAGTCTTCTAACTTCCTCATTCGATTGCACATTGGTGCTGATCTCGAAATCGGGGGAACTGGCGAAATAATCCGGGAAAACAGTAATGGCGCCGACATCAACGGCTTTTTCCCTCAAGGCCAATTCGATAACAATGGGTTTGATACCATCTACCGCGACATCATTAACGGCATTTGTTTCATAGCCGATAAGCCGAACACTTAAAGTATATATTCCCACCGGTACCTTATCGATTTTAAATTCGCCATTGATATCGGTTGCCGCGCCAAGTGATGTGCCGACCACTAAAACATTGGCTCCGGGCAGAGGATCATAAGACCCCGCGCTAAATATTTTCCCGGATATCGAACCCGTTTTGGTTTCAGCCGGTGCGTTTATATATAAGAGTGAAACTGATACTAATATTAAAGTTTTAACTTTCCTCATCTATTTATTCCCCGATTAATATTTATTCACCAATAACCCCATATCGGTTTTTTCAACTTTATTTTTATTAGTAATTGTTCCTTGTATTAAACTTAGGCCGTGATATGTCAACCGGGTCGATCTTAGATGTATGATATCATGAGATACGATACAGTGTGTATCATGACATT
>CAZFSN010000187.1:0-3349 GCA_964521815.1 uncultured Ignavibacteria bacterium
AGATTGCTTCACCCCGCTTGGCGCGGGGATTCGCAATGACATACACGCGGCTTTTTCAACAAGCCCAGTAGCGGAGATGGAGCGGCTGGCTGGCGGGATAGGGGATTCAAAAAAAAATAAAATAGCCGATAGAAATAAAATGAACGAAAAATTTCTAAATCTTAATATAAATTATAGAAAATCACTATTATTGGCCTGTGATTATCTCCATGATGCTCGCCTTGATATATCTAAAATAATATACGATGAAAATGAAGGCCTTTGGCAAGCTCAGTTCGAAAGACAATATTTTGAAGATCCCTCTATGATGGAATACCATAAGAAATTATTGGTATTCTATAAAATTTCATACCCTATTGTTGGCTCTAAGATATCTTTGCGGGGGATTAAAGAATATAAAATTAATACTAAATCGAAAATGCCCAAATATACATTTAATGAATGCAAAATTAAAAACAACATATTTAGGTTTGAGTTTATTGAAAATTTAGATGTTCAATTCATATTTGATGAAAATCCAATAGGCCGTTTAACTGACCAATTCTTTCTCAAAGACAAAGGCCAGATGTTTTCATTAGGCAAACCTAAAAGATGGTAAAAATGTAAGAACACTCGTCAGGTGTTACAGCACCTGACCTACTCGGCTTAGGAATGTTGTTTTTGCCCCTGCCTTTCCCCTTGACCCGTCCCGAAATTCTATATATCTTCGTTCCAACATAATAACTGCAAGAAGGATGGTTTTAGATATGATAGATAAATTGCTCAGAAAGGTCAAAGACGAGAAATTCGAGTATATCGATTTCAAGTTTTCCGATATTCATGGCTCCTGGCGGCATATCACGATACCGGCCGATCATTTCACCGAGAAGACGTTCGTCAACGGTATCGGGGTGGATGGCTCCTCAATCGGCTTTCTGTCGGTCAAGGCCGGCGATATGATACTGATACCCGATCCGGCGGTTTATTTCGTCGATCCGTTCTGGAAAGCGCCGACCCTGTCGGTGCTGGCCAATATCTGCGAGGTCAACCCGACCGAGCCGCATCCGCGCGATCCGCGGTTTACCGCCCGCAAGGCCGCCGACAGCTTAAACAGCCTGCTGCCCGGCACGCAGGCCATGATGGGCCCGGAGTTCGAGTTCTATTTATTCGATGAGGTACGCTACAATCAGGAGCCTAACCGGGCGTTCTATTTCCTCGATTCGGTCGAGGCCGAATGGAAATCGCGCGACGCCTCCCCCTATGGCGAGGGTACCGGGGTCAACCGGGGACATCAGATACGCTACAAGGAGGGCTATCACGCCGCGCCGCCGCGGGATAAAAGCTTTGAAGTGCGGGCCTATATCTGCAAGCTGTTCCAGGATGCCGGTATCGGCGTCAAGTATCACCATCACGAGGTAGGCGGCGCCTCCCAGCAGGAAATCGAGGTCGGTTTCGCGCCGATGATGGAGATGGCCGATAAATCGATGCTGGCGAGATACCTGATCAAAAACGGCGCGGTCGCCTTTGGCAAGTCGGCCAGTTTCATGCCCAAGCCGCTGTTTATGGAACCCGGTTCCGGCCTGCACGTGCATCAGTTTTTGGCCTATGAGGGCGCCTCGATATTTTACGATGAGCGGGACCCGCTGAAACTCTCCGAGATCGGCCGGCATTATCTGGGTGGTATACTCAGGCATGCCCCGGCCTTGTTGGCCTTCACTAATCCGTCCACAAATTCGTACAAACGCCTGGTGCCCGGTTTCGAGGCTCCGGTTCGGGCCAGCTACTCGGTCGGTAACCGGACCGCCTGCGTGCGTATCCCCGGCTATATCAAAGACCCGAAAGTCATGCGTATGGAGTTCAGGTCGCCCGATGGCACCGCCAATATGTACCTGTTGTACGCCTCGATGTTGATGGCCGGGTTGGATGGTATCAAAAACAAAATCGATCCGGGTCTGCCGCTTAACGATGATTTAGCCAACCTGACAGCGGAAGAATCGGAAAGATATCAGCTATTGCCATCCTCGCTGGAACGGGCATTGGAAGCGCTGGCTAACGACAGCGATTTCCTTCGCGCCGGCGGCGTTTTCTCCGATGAGCTTATCGATATGTGGGTGAAAATCAAACGCAATGAGGTCGAACAGATAAAGGTTCGGCCGCATCCCTGGGAATTCAGGCTTTATTATGATGTCTAAAAACGCGAAGACGCCGGCGGATGCCATAATCAGGGTGGCGCTGCCGGAGGATGTCGTGTCGATATCAAAACTCTGGCAGAAATTCATGGAATATAACGCGCAGTTCGATGATTCATTCGAGGTCAAAGCGAAAATAGTTGGCCCGTTCGCGCGGGAACTTCAACAACGTCTGGATGATCCCAACTATCGGTTGGCAGTGGTGGAGTTCGATGATGAGCTGGTGGGGTATTGCTTATCCTATGTATCGAAGAAGCCGTATTTTTTCAAGCTGGGCAAGTTCGGTTTCATCGGCGATCTGTATGTACTGGAAGCGTATCGCCGCAACGGTTTCGGGCGGATGTTAGTCGATGACGCCAACGCTTTTTTCAGGCGTAAGAGAGTCAGCCAGGTAGAACTTCTGGTAGCCAATGATAATGTCAATACTATCAAGTTCTGGGAGAAACTCGGTTACAAGACGCTTCTGCAATGGATGTACCGGCGGGGAGAGTAGCTAGCCGGGTTCCAACATCATAGCAAAACAAGCTTTCAACATATGCCCAAATACCACCTCAAACGCAAAGACAAAGAGATGACCTCATCAAAGGAAATGCGGGCCATAATCAAGCGGGGCCAGTATACGACTATCGCTCTCTGCCATAACGATGAGCCATATATCGTGACCATGAATTATGGCTATGATGAAAAGCAAAGCGCGCTCTATTTCCACGCCGCCTTAGAGGGACAAAAGCTTGAATTCATCGAATACAATCCCAACGCCTGTGCGACCATAATCGAAGACCTCGGTTACAAGCAGGGGGAGTGCAGTCACAGCTATCGGACGGTGGTCACTCGTGGCCGGATAGCTATCGTTGATAATCTCGACGAGAAAAAACATGGCCTGAACATTATGATAGACCATCTCGAAAAATCACCGACTGAGGCTAAGAAGAAATTCCTGAAAAATGATTCGACTTACGATACCGTAACGATCTTACGCCTCGATATCGAGGAAATAACCGGCAAGCAGGGTATATAAGAAACACACTGCGCTATTCTTAATAATCTAATACTTCGATTTTCACGGCGAAAAATTAAGCGGTCAGGCATTCAAAAGCAGTCAAAACAAGTAGCGATCAGAAAAATTGTAAGTAATTTCAAAACCCCGCCGCCAGTCCGTCCTTGCGATGGTCCGAGGTTCC
>CAZFSN010000187.1:3449-6496 GCA_964521815.1 uncultured Ignavibacteria bacterium
GGGATGGCCCTTCTCAAGGTTGAAACCGTAGCCTCTATTTTGCATGGCTATGCCCGTATCCGGAATTACAATACCCGATCCAAAGCCCCAGTAATTCGATTGAATAAACGATACCATCATGCCCTCCGAGTCGGCGGCAGTTAAATATACGGTGCCTTTATCGTACGGAATGCCGGTTTCGGGATGTTGAGCTTTTTGCTTGTCGATCAGCTTTGCCCTTGAGGCTAAATAATCTTTATCTAAAAACTCGCGATAATCCGTCGTCATGAAATCCGGATCGGCCAAATGGCTTTTAATATCGGCAAACGCGAGCTTCACCGCCTCTATTTGCAGATGAAAGCTGTCAGCCGAATCGATCGGATATTGAGCAAGCTCAAAATGATCGAGTAACCCAAGCGCTATCAAGGCCGCCAGCCCCTGGCCATTGGGCGGAAGCTCGTGTAAATCGTAGTTTCGATATGGATGTGATATCGGCTCTACCCATTCCGGGCGATGGTTGGCCAGGTCATCAAGGCTTAACAGGCCGCCCTGATCCTTTGAGCACCGGTCTATCTTTTCAGCCAGCTTACCTCGATAGAACGACTCGCCATGAGTATCTGCTATCTCTTTAAGCGTCTTGGCCTGATTGGAACATTTGAAAAGATCACCCGGCTTGGGCGCTGAGCCGCCCGGCAAGAACGTTTTCCGAAATTCCGGAAAATCCTTATAGTCGCGTTCGGCTAACTCCCAGGATGAGGCTATGATCGGCGTAACCGGAAAACCATCGGTGGCGTATTTGATGGCCATTTCGAAAAGATTGTCAAACGATAGCCGCCCGAACCGTTTCGATAACTCCGCCCAGACAGAAACCGCGCCGGGCACGGTCACACTATCCCAGCCATATTTCGGCATCTTATCGAGATGTGAAAATCTATCGTATGTCCAGCCGGCGGGAGATCGCCCCGAACCGTTTAGGCCATGAAGCTGTTCGCCATCCCAAACAATCGCGAACGCATCTCCTCCGATACCGTTGTTCGTTGGTTCTACTACCGTTAATGCAATAGCCGTAGCGATAGCCGCATCAATAGCGTTGCCGCCCTTTTGAAGCATGCTCAAACCGGCTTGGGCCGCCAATGGTTGCGATGTCGCCACCACATTTCCAGCGATAACCGGCATCCGCCGGGAGCGATATGGGAAGCTCCAGTTAAACGGGTTATTGTTAGTTTTATCTGATCGATTCATAAGCTTGCATATTTATAATATTTCCAGCCGGTTAATCAATTAATATTTGCAGATAAACCATTCCGAAAATGAACCGTTGACCAGTTTTATCCTTTCCTAGAGGGGGAAGGGATCCTTTCCTTCCCCCAAAAGCGGCATTGGAATCGTTAAACATTTCGGAAGGTGCATGATATTGGAAATTTACTTTAAAATGAACCGTTGACCCTTGTTGCAGGTTATAATATACTTGGATCTATAACTGGAGAGTATTTCCTAAGGGAGAGTATATCATGCCTGAATTTAGACAAAACAAGGCCTCCAAGGAATGGGTAATAGTAGCCTCCGAACGGGGGAAAAGGCCATCCGATTTTGCCAAAGCCAAAGGCGAAATCAAACCGATACCCGCCCATAATGATAATTGCCCGTTTTGCCGGGGCAATGAGCACATGACTCCGCCGCCATTGTTACGCTATCCCGAACAGGGCGACTGGCGTTTGCGTGTGGTCGTCAACAAGTTCGCCGCGCTTCAACCGGACCTGGCTACTACTCGAACCAGGGTGGGGGAATTTCTGGCCGCCAAAGGTTTCGGTATCGCCGAGGTAGTGATTGAATGCCCCGAACATAACAAGACGATAGCCACCATGACCTTAAATGAGGTGGCCGACATCTTAAAAGCGTACAAGGAACGTCAGATTAAGATCAGCCAAAACGAGAATATCAATCTGGTGACCATATTTCGCAATCATGGCGCGAAAGCCGGTACCTCGCTGGAACATCCGCATTCGCAGATAATCGCGACCCCGATTGTCCCGCCTCATGTGCGTTATCCGATGGAACAGGCCATTTTGCACTACGATAAATACGGTTCATGTGTCTATTGCGATATTGTCAGGGAAGAGCTTGAACAGAAAGAGCGGATAATTTACGAAACCGACAGCTTCGCGACATTCTGTCCTTATGCCGCTCGCACGCCGTTCGAACTTCGGATTTATCCCAAAAGACATACGGCCAGCTTTATGGATATTACCAATGACGAAATTGAGGAGATGGCCTGGGTATTGCGCAACACTCTGCTGAAAATATATAAGTGCCTTGATAATCCCGATTATAACTACGTTATTCGGTCAAGCCCGATAGGCGATGAGAACACCCGTCACCAGCACTGGTACATGGTGATAATTCCCAAGATTACCACCCCGGCCGGTTTTGAGATCGGCTCCGGTATCTATATCAACACCGTGCCGCCGGAGGCATCAGCCCGGTATTTGAGAGATGTGAAAATCGATACTTGATTGTTGGGATTGACAGCTGCAATCGCACACCCGGAAGCTACCGCGGGCGGCAAGCAAATGTTTTGGCTCTTTATGCGTGTGCACGGAATGAGGGACTCCATTTAAAAACAAATCAATATTTTATTTTCATTACATGAAATTACATTTTGAGAATTTAATTAAATAAAAGTGGTTATCAAAAGAGAAAACGAGATTTATTATTTAGCTAATTCGCCGCCTAATGTGTAAAGTCTTCTATGATTCCCTTTAGTTCTTTTAAAGATTTCTCATTAAACTGCAATGATTGGCTTTTCTTACCTTTTATTTTTCGAGACGATGAACCATAAGTATCAATTTGTAAGTACTTAGAACCGGTTTCATCAGTAAAGGTAGTGTACGTACAATCAACTGGTTCATGTACTCTATTGGAATCCATAGTCATTGGTTCAAGTTTTCTAATAAGCGCCATATATTAACCTCTCTTTTTAAATATTATCTCGATCCAGCTATTTAAAAATATTTCACTCCGCCTTATCCAGCCTCAGCAGATCGAACAGGGAATACCAGACAGCGTCG
>CAZFSN010000188.1:0-6442 GCA_964521815.1 uncultured Ignavibacteria bacterium
TTTTTTAGCCCGTAATTTCAATCTATCCGAGAAAGAGATCGCTGAATTGCGCAACGGCAATGCCCTGCGCGTGGAACATGCCGTTAATCTCGTCGAAAACGCTGTCGGCATATTCGGATTGCCGTTAGGATTAGGATTGAATTTCTATATCGATGGCCGGGAGCATATAATCCCTATGGCGATTGAGGAAGCGTCTATAATTGCCGCCGCTTCGAGAGCCGCTCTGATGATCAGGGCCGGCGGCGGTTTCCAGACCGAAGTTGATTCCCCGATAATGATAGGCCAGATACAACTTCTTGGTTTAACAGATTTCGTTAAAGCTGAGCAATTAATACTTGAAAATAAAGTCGGCATTATTAAACAGGCCAATCTGTCTCATCCCAGGATGGTAGCCCGGGGCGGCGGCGCGTTTGATCTGGAAACGCGAATTATCGATAACGGCGAAAGGGCCGGTGGAATGCTGGTGATACATCTGTTAATCGATGTCCGCGAAGCTATGGGCGCCAATGCGGTCAGCGCCGCCTGCGAATCAGCCGCACCATTAGTTGAACGGATTACCGGCGGCCGGACTAATCTAAGAATTTTATCTAACCTGGCCGATAGAAGGTTAGCTCGCGCCGAATTTACTTTGCCGATTGATATGTTAGCCACCAAGGACTATGCAGGCAATCAAGTAGCACAATTCATCGTTGAGGCCGACCGATTGGCGAAAAATGATTCATATCGGGCGGCGACTCACAATAAAGGGATTTTTAACGGCATATGTGCCGCCGCTTTGGCCCTGGGTCAGGATTGGCGGGCAATTGAGGCCGGCGGCCATGCCTACGCGGCCAGAGACGGTCGATATCGTGGTTTGACAAACTACTCGATCAAAGGCAATTTCCTAAAGGGTTGGCTTGAACTACCGCTTCAGGTCGGTTGGATCGGTGGAGCTATAAAATCTCATCCGGGCGTTAAGACGCTTCAGAAAATAAGTGGTATCGAAAATGCCGTGCAATTGGCCGGCGTTCTGGCCGCGGTGGGATTAGGTCAGAATTTCGCCGCCTTGCATGCTTTATGCACCGATGGTATTCAGAAAGGCCACATGGCGCTTCATGCCCGAAGTGTCGCGTTAAGCGTTGGTGTCCCCGCCGATGAGGTGGAGGAAGTAGCCAATGAAATGATCCGCCTGGGCGAAATCAAAGTCAACGCGGCAGAGGAGATATATCAGACTATGCAGAATTCGCCGAAACCCAAACGCCAAAAAGAGCAATTGCCGGTGGAAACATTCGCGCCGGGTAAAGTCGTACTGTTTGGCGAACATGCCACAGTCTATAATTATCCCGGTATAACAACAGCTTTAAATATCGGCCTGAAAGTGCGGATCAGTCATGATCCCGATGGCCCGCGTTTTCTTAAACCTCATTATAAGCAGGTTTTCACGGTCGAGGGGTCCGATCTGGATGTCAGGCGGTTCTCCAAAGCCGTCGATGTTGCGCTCGCGTCATATGGTCTGCAGAAAGAACCGATAGCTATCGAGGTCGAGTCGGATTTGGTTCCGGGTATGGGGCTTGGATCATCGGCGACATTTTCGACGGCATTATGCAAGGCGCTCAGCAAATATAAGGGAATCGAGCCGCCGGTCCGTTTCGATGTCGATTTCTTTGAGAAAGTACAAAAGTTAGAATCGATATTTCATGGTCATCCCAGCGGTATGGACGCCGCTACGGTGTTGTCCAATACGGTTATCTGGTTCCGCAAAGGGCCGCCGATGGAGATACTGCCGATCAAGATGTCTCATTATATGACCGGCATTGTTTGCCTGGTCGAACCCGGAGCCTCGACTGCCGAAATCGTGCAGAAAGTAAAAAACGATCGGCGGAAACATCCCGAACGCGTTAATAGCATTTTACAGGAAATCGGCAGCTTAACCGTGGATGCCGGTATCGCGCTGGGCACCGGCGATAGCGAGGAACTGGGCCGACTGATGTTCCGCAATCATGAACTCCTGGCAAAACTCGGCGTATCGACACCGGCTTTGGATGAAGCAGTTGAGACATTGCTCGATTATGGTGTGTTAGGCGCGAAACTGACCGGGTCCGGCGGCGGCGGCGCGGTGATCGCTCTGGTCGAACCTCGACAGCAGTACGAATTAATAGAAAAACTTTCCGATGAGTTCGCTATGGTATCGCCATTCGCGCTGGGAGCGACGGCATGATTAGACGGGTTGTTGCCCGTGCCTATGCCAATATCGCCTTAGTAAAATATTGGGGGAAACAGCCGGGACTTTTAAATTCCCCGGCCACGCCCTCGATTTCATTAACGCTAAAAGAACTTAAGACTGAAACGATTATCGAACATATTGAAAGCGGCGATGATCGTTTTGTTTTGAATAATAAGCCGGCTGATATTAATTCATTTAAAAAATTAAATGAATATCTTAATTTCTGGAGAGCAAACAAACTTATCGAAGGCAATTTCTCGATTACATCTCTAAACAATTTCCCTACTAAATCTGGTCTCGCGTCAAGCTCATCGGGCTTGGCCGCTTTAGCGGCAGGCCTGGGGCGATTTTCCCGGCGCAAAATTAGCGTTGGTAAGCTGTCCAAGCTGGCTCGTATCGGCAGTGGGTCGGCGGCCCGATCGATAGTTGGCGGGTTGGCGGCTTTGCCGAATACAACGAATCCATCGGCCAGATTGTTAATTCCGTCTGATGATGTCCCGTGGGGGATGGTGATATTCGAGGTGGATGCCGCCGAAAAAGAGATCGGATCGCGAACAGGTATGGAGCTTAGCCGTAAATTCAGTCCCTATTATGATGATTGGTTGAAACAGGCTAAAAAAGACTATAAGCTAATGCTTAAATTGGTTGCTAAAATGGATTTTACCCGTATCGGAGAAATCGCCGAGGCCAACGCTCTGTCGATGCATGCCTGCATGATAGCTACGCGCCCGGCGCTTCTTTATTGGACTTCAGCAACAATTGATATACTTCAGGCCGTAAAAAAATGGCGAGACCAGAGTTTGGAATGCTACGCAACTATCGATGCCGGGCCTCATGTGGCGGTTTTGGGGAAATTCGCGGATTTGAAAAAAATAGTCAATTGGGGCAAATCTCTTGCCGGGGTCAAGTCAACTATCATAAGCAAACCGGGCGAGGGGGCCAGGGTTTTGGAATGGAGCTGAAGAAAATCCGGGTACCGGGCAAGGTGATGCTTTGCGGCGAATATGCCGTCTTGTATGGCGCGAAATCGTTGTTAGTGCCGGTGCCGAGGTTTATCGAGGTGGCGGAAATTAATCATCATCCCGATATGGTCTATTCGCCGGCGGTACAATCGGCTTTGGATCATCCGATTCCGGAGATCGCACAGTTTGAAACTAAGCATGGTTTACCTTATCTGAAAATCAACCATGAGCAGTTCTTTATCGAACAGGATAATAGAAAAATTAAGTTAGGGCTTGGCAGTTCCGCGGCAGAGACTGTTGGAGTAATCGGTTTGCGTTTCAAGCGGGCGGGCAAGCCGTTCGCCGATTATAAAGATGTTGTGCTAAAGCATGCTCTCGAAGCGCATAACCGGGCTCAAGCCGGTCTGGGAAGCGGGGCGGATATTGCCGCCTGCGCTTATGGTGTGCCGATCAAGTATCGCATGAAACCGATAGGCTATGAACTTGAGACGATTGATATTAATCATACCCAGAGTAAAATTCCCATGAATTTGTGCTGGTCCGGCAAAGCTGCCAATACCCGTGAGATAGTGGCCAAATTTCAAAGCTGGGTAAATAGCGGCGGGCAGGCAAAAGAGTTGTTGGATCAGCTGATTTCGGTAAGCAACGATCTGGCGGATGCCTGGTTTGGCGAATCTCAAGAGGGATTATTTTATTTGCTGGATCAGCATGCCCTGGCCATGAGGGAATGCGCTTTGGCTTCAGGAATCGAATATGAAATTCCGGTTCATCGAGAAATTGCGGATTGGGCTTACAAGCATAGCGGGCGTGCAAAGCCGACCGGCGCGGGCGGCGGCGACATGATTCTGCTTCTGGGGGATTTACCGATTGATAAACTTGAGGGGATGATTATTCAACTTTCAGGGATTAATAAGAATAGTTAAGCGGTCCGGCTATTACCAAAAGAAGATTTATTTAGGAATCTTCGTCCAAGGTTGAATCACTTATTTTCATTAAGTCATTGCATCCGCGTTGTCTCGAATTCACAAATCCACAATTTACTTGACAAATATAGTAATAGTAAATAACTTATTAACGAATAGCGTCTTTTTAGATTTTGGAGACCCGATCTCCAGTAGTTTTTCGTTCATTTTGAATATTTATTTTAGCGATGGTTAAGATCCACATTAATCTCTTAACTCGGAGGTTTGCAAAATGACCAGAAATGCCATAATTTTGTGTGTAGTGCTTACGGCTTTGAGCTTTTCTATAGCTTCAGCCATGCCGCCGCATCCGGAAGCTCTGGCAAAAATCAGAAGTGGCCAGGCTCCTATGCCAATTTTCATGGAAGATCCAAAATATTTCGAAAAAATGGGCATAAACCAGCCGCATAGTGATTTTCAATTTTCGCCGGATATGCCTAAAGCTAACTGGAATACTCTGGTTGTATTGGTTGACTTTCCTGATTTGGCCGGTATCGTATCCCCCTTGTTTTTCGACACTTTGATGTTTGCCCAGACTTATCATACCGGTCCTTCGCTCAGGCAGTTTTATAATAGAGCATCCTATGGCAACCTTGATATAGTAGCCGTAAATTTGCCATCGGCGCTTGGCTGGCAGACAATGACAAACAACCGCCGCTATTATACCGCTCTCGGTGGCAGTTATACATACGGTATGGGTGCTTATCCCAATAATTCGCAAAAGTTATGCGAGGATTTACTTCCTTTAATTGATCCTCTGGTGAATTTCGCCAATTATGATAACAATGGCGATAGCTATGTTGATGGCATTGTCATTATTCATGCCGGCCGGGAAGGGGCTATTTCATTGGATACCCTTGATATCTGGTCTCATCGGTGGGCGCTTAACACACCATTACCATACGATGGCGTATATGTATATGATTACTGTGTCGATTCGGAATATCGCTATGTTTCAGGCGATGCTACGGTTGGTACTTTCGCCCACGAATTCGGCCATATTCTGGGTTTACCTGATCTTTATGACTACTCTTCGCCTTTCGATGCTTACGGGCTTGGCTATTGGTCACTTATGGCTTATGGTGGATGGAACGGCAGCCTGGGAGCGCCTGATACTTTGTCCGGGGTAAGCCCGGCGTTTCTGGATGCCTGGAGTCGGGTGAAGCTTGGCTTTGTTACTCCCACGGAAGTTGCCTGTTATACGCCTTGGATCACTATCCCTGCCGTGGAAGACAGCGCTAAAGTATATAAACTGTGGACTTATGGCAATTATACCGGCAATGAATATTTCCTTGTGGAAAACCGATATCAGACTTTTACCGATACGGCGCTGGCGGCCTGGGGGCTTTTAATTTATCATATCGATGATAATCAAACCAATAATGACAATCAGTGGTGGCCGGGAATGCCGGCGGCTAATCATTACATGGTGGCTTTAGAACAGGCTGACCACGCCTATCATCTGGAGCATGGAACCAACGGTATGGATTATACTGATCCATTCTGGCAGAATTATAATTATAATTTCGGACCGAATACATCGCCCAGTTCAAGAGATTATTATCTTAATGATACCTATGTCAGTGTTACAAATATTACTCAAGGTTATACTATATTTGCTGATCTGGATGTAGGTAACACTACGCCGCCGGTTACGCCGACTCACGTTTATCCTTATGACCTGCATGCTTATAATTATAGTATGATGGATTTTCAGTGGGATCACACGCCCTGTGCCAAGCAGTTTTATTTTCAACTTGGTTTCGATGCCTCATTCTATCCGCTTCTATATGAAGATAGCACGATTACCACAAATTATAAGTACGTTGATCTTTCGACCTGGGGTCAAGCCAATTTTTGCTGGCGAGTCAAAGCCCGCAATGAGGCCGGCTGGTCAGACTGGACCTGGCCCTGGCAATTTATCACCGATTTCACGCCACCCTATGGCTGTGTGGCTTCATCACCCGATACCGCCCATGCGTCATCATTTTTAGTCAGCTGGACGGCGGGAAATGATTCGCCGCCGTCGCTTGGCATAAATTCTTACACTGTCTATTGTAAAATCGGCACGGGCGGCTGGAATCCCTGGATTTGGGAGGTCGATGCATTATCTTGCACTTATACGGGGGCGATCAGCGGGAATAAATATTATTTTGAAGCTTTTGCCAAAGACAGCGCCGGTAATTTTGAAACTTTTGACTTCGTGCCTGAATGCAGCACATATGTTACTTATGAAACTGAGGATTACGCTTACCTCCCAGGCGACGCTAACATGGACGGCAAAAATACGGGGAATGATGTTACCTACCTGGTCA
>CAZFSN010000189.1:0-6356 GCA_964521815.1 uncultured Ignavibacteria bacterium
CTTAAAACCTCTATCTCGGTACGCGTTTTGGCCGAAACGAACACGACCGGAATATCGGATTTCTGGCATTGTTTGAGAGTTTCCTTCGCGAGGCCGGGGCGGAAGGTTTGCTTGTCCAGAAGCGTGCCGTCCAGATCGGTGAATATCACATAATTATATTTAGTCATTGCCTGATTTTAAACATCATCAAGGTCGGGATCGGTATCGAAATGATTCTCCAGCGGTTTTTCCCATAACTCCAGAAGTAAGGGTTTCAGGCTTTCAAAAACAGCCGCATTCTCCTCTACGACTTTCTCCGCTTGCAGACTGCTCATTGATTTGGTGGCATTTATAAAGGAAGCTATCCGGGCGTAATATAGCGGCGTCGATAGTTCGACTAATTTATACCTGTTGTGCTTCCATTTGCTGAAAGTGGCAGCGATCTCGAAAAGAATTCTTGTCCAGATTTTAATATCCAAATTGAAATTCTCGGCAGTCATTTTTGATGTTTTCTGTATTTCCCGATATACCTCGTCTGAAAACACCTTTTTCCACAAAACACCGAAATACTTGTATCCAAATTTGAATTTGCGGACCAAAAGCTTCAAATCGACGTTGATCGGCTCCGGTTCGGTGCCGGGATCCTGCCCGAAAATAGGCGTGGCTTCCGAACCCTCGATTGTCTTCCAGTAATTATAGTACTGCCCCATCAGCACGAATAATGTTGTTACTACCTGACGATACATCGGGGCTAAGTGCACCCCCGGGTCTTTGGCATCGTGAATTTTCACGCCGAGATGCGATTGGCAGGTTTTAAAACCGTTGACTATGGCGCTGGTGGTCATCCAGATATCCACGCCGAATTTAGCGATATCGGTTTCCCAGACATCCTGATTCATGTAGAAATTGGCTGTCTTCTGGGAAATGGCGAAATCGCCGCCGATGGGCTGGCGAATTCGCTTTCCATATAAGGTGCGGGTCAGGTTGTAGACCACGTTATTGGTGATAGTACCGTCGTATTTGTGACGGCAATAGATCGGGGCGACGAAGTCGTAGTCCTGGACTATTACCGGATCGAGCAGGTGTTTTACCCAATCACCGGTGATACTCCTCAAGTCGGAATCGACTACCATGCAAGCCTTGACTTTTAATCTGTCGGCCGCTTCGAATATCGATCTCAGCGCCGTTCCCTTTCCGGCCGGCCCGCGATAGATAGTGACCAGCTTTTCCTGCCAGGGTTTAATGGGGGCGTCGTCGGCCATATCGCGCGTATCATCGGTCGATCCGCCATCGGCAATCATGATTACCGATCTTAAGTCTTTATAATGATGATAAAGTCCGTTGGACACCATTTCAATCACATGGCCGACAGTTTGCATATTATTATAGCAGGGTATGCCGACTAAAATATCGGCTTTTTCGATTAGTTCGATTCGCTGAGTGACATATGGTCTGAGAGAAGTGTAATATTTCATTGGTCTTGCTTATTCCTCGTTATCCAGTTTGACAGCATCTAATAATTTATGTTCAAAATCCGAGATCGCCGAAAAGACTCTGGACCAATTGGGTATCATCGGCGGGCCTAACGGATCATCAAGCACGGTCTCGGCGGCGGTTTTAATCGCCCCGGAAAATACTCCGACCGCTACTTCCTCCTCATGCTTATCATATTTCAGACCGTTGATCATGGCATCCCCGCGATATTTGGTTATAGAATCTTCCGCGACTCTCTGATAGGCAGTTCTAAGCGAGTTGAAAAATCCGTAATTATAGATTACCCCCTCACCGGCCAGAGTGCGAAACACCGATTTGGCAATATCGATAGCCATCTTATTCAAGCCTTTATTTTTATCATCGGCGGATAGCGCTTGATGTTTATGTTCGTAGTTATCGCATAATTCGGCCTGGCAGATTCTTTGCAGGGAGCAATTTCGGTAGATTTCGGCGAGGACGCCCATCTCCAGTCCCCAATCGGCGGGGATACGATTGATTCTGGCAAGTTCCGTTGTCATGGAAAATTCGCCGGCTAAAATGTATCTGAAACTGTTGAAATATTTCAGAATATCCATTTCGCCGCAGACTATCATCAACGCCCGGATTAAAGGCGTCACGAAAAGACGGGTGACCCGGCCATGCATTCTGTCGGTCACCCGGCTGTAAAAACCTTTGCAGAATTCATAATCGAGTTTGGTTGATGCCACCGGATAGATCAACCAGCCAAGCATTTCACGGGAATAGGTGACTATATCACAATCATGAAGGGCTATTACGCGGCTTTCTTTTTTGGCCAGGATATAGCCAAAAGCCATCCAGGTGCTGCGGCCTTTGCCGTCAGGGCCGGTATCAAGATCATATTCCTTTAACTCATCATACAGTGCCTGTACCCGCGGTCCATTGTTCCATATGATAGTGACCTTTTGAGGCAGTTGAGATAATAGTCGCTTGATCTCTTTAAATTGGGAATAGTCGGCCGGGCCTAATGTTAAAATTACTTCATTCAGATATTTAACGTTTTTCAACTCGTCAATTATTAATTTAAGCCCATGTCCATGTATTTCTGAGTATAACGAGGGTAAAATAAGGGAGATACTATTACTGGCGGCAAATTCGAGCAATTCGTTTTCGAGATGGTTTAAATCCGTTTCTTTCAACCTGTGGAATGTAGCCACGACTCCGTTCTGAAAGAAATCACTCATCGCGCCCTCCTTTTTCGCAATAAGCTATTCGACAATCAAAACTTGTATATCCATAATATTTGTACCGGTCGGCCCGGTCTTAATTAGGTCTCCTGTTGTTTTAAAATAATTATAGCTATCGTTATTGGCAAGATAAAAATTAGCGTCCAATCCGTTTGCTTTACCTCTTTCTACCGTTGAACCATCCGCGATGGCCCCGGCGGCGTCGGTCGGCCCATCGGTGCCATCGGTGCCAATCGAGGCAAATGTGATGTTGCCAGTTCCTTCCATCGCAACGGCGGCGGCCAACGTCATCTCTTGATTTCGTCCCCCTTTGCCCCGGCCGGATAACGTGACCGTTGTTTCTCCGCCGCCCAGCAACATCCAGGGCTTATCGCCGGGCTGTTGCGAGGCCGATAGTTGTTTGGCCTGTTCTACCAGCTTAAGTCCGATTTCTTTAGCTTCACCGGTTATCTGGGAGGAAACGATTTGAACTTTATAACCCAGGTAACGAGCCGTCTGTTGCGCCATCTCCAGGGCTTTTTTATTCGAACCGATGACCAGTTCTATATTCTTGCTGAATACCGCATTGCTCGGTTTGGGCGTATCTTTGATCAACTTTTTATAACCATCCCAGACAATGTCGGAAACGGACTGCGGCAGTTTGGTCATTAAATCATATTTGTTCACGGTATCGAAAACGTTTTTAAAAGTCGTTGGATCACCGACGGTGGGACCGGAACCGATTGACGAAAGCTGATCGCCCACGACATCGGATATGGCCAGTGTGATTAACATAGCCGGCTGGGCAACCTCCGCCAGCCGTCCCCCTTTGATATTCGATATGTGCTTCCGTATAGTGTTTATTTCATGGATATCAGCGCCGCAAGCCAATAAGGCCTCCGTTACTTGTTTTTTCTCTTCAAGCTTAATCGGCGGTTGCGGCGCGGACCAAATAGCGGAAGCTCCTCCCGAAAGCAAGCAGATTAGTATGTCGTTGGTCTCACAAGAGCCCGCCAGGCGAAGTGTTCGTTGAGCGCATAATTGGCTGTTTTTATCGGGTATGGGATGGCCGGCTTCCATAATATTTATATTATGAAGTGGTACTGAATGTCCGTATTTTGTGCCGATCAACCCGCCTTTCAATCGTTTCATCAGGATATTTTCGGTGGTCTTCGCCATCACGGGGGTAGCCTTGCCGGCTCCAATGACATAGATATTATTGATTTTGCCAAGATCGATTATCCTGTTGCCGACATGCAGATTTTCATATCTTAATTTCAGGCATTCTCTTACCGCGCTTTCAGGATTTGCCGAATCAATCGCCCCCCAGATAACCCTGAGGATATCCCGCTTATATTTCTGTTGTTTTTCGATTAATTCTGTCACGATGCTAATGCTCTCACGTGTTACAGTCTCGTGATGTTTCTTTAGAAATCAAAATAATCTTTAAATATTTTGATATTAAAATTAACCTAACCGAACATTTACATAACATATATTAACTTAACTCAAGTAATATTACAATTTGATGACATAATCAACATTTTTTATTTTGATGATACTCATAATTAATTAAATTATATTCAGTTAGCTCTTGTTTTTTTCTTTAATCGCTGTCGGAAATAAAGGATTATGCTAAAAACTCCTATAGCAATTAAAGCAATGCCGACAACATCCGAGACGATTGCGGACGGACCCAGATTACCCCAGAAATGGATAACCATCGTAATGCCAAGCATCCCCATGAAGATACAGATAATTATTTGCGGAGTCTTCAACCATTTCCCCCTGTCTGATATATTTCGCCTTTTCTTAATTAGTTATCGGATTTATTGTATATTTTTTTAATAATTTGCTGAATATGGGCTTATTAAATATATAAATTACATTTTTAAGGAATGCATGAAACAGTCAAATCATGCGCCGATTTCAATTGACATTGGCGGCATGTTTTATAATATTGCAAAATTATGATAGAATATGGCTTTAACGATAAGGTGTGATGATGAAAAACCTGAAACCTGAAGATATAAAGATTATTGTCGCGACCGACTGTGGTTCGACAACTACCAAGGCTATTTTAATCGAGTATCGCGACGGCGAATACCGTCTAATTGTGCGCGGTGAAGCCCCGACTACCGTGGAAGCCCCTTTCGAGGATGTTACTATGGGCGCTTTAAATGCTATTGGCGAGGTCGAAGAGCTTTCCGGACGCAAGTTAATAGATGAAAAAAACAGGATAATCTCTCCGGCCAAAGGTAATGTCGGGACCGATATTTATATATCCACCTCATCCGCCGGCGGCGGTTTGCAAATGATGGTAACCGGTGTGGTCCGGTCGATGACGGCTGAATCGGCCGAACGGGCCGCTATGACTGCCGGCGCGATTGTCATGGATGTTATCGCCTCCAATGATAAACGCTTACCGCATGAGCAGATAGAGAGAATCCGTCACCTGCGACCGGATATGATCCTGCTCTCCGGCGGTATCGATGGCGGCACTACTACTCACGTGGTGGAATTGGCTGAGCTTATCGCGGCGGCTGACCCTAAACCGCGTTTGGGTTCGGGCTACAACCTGCCGGTTATCTATGCCGGTAATGTCGATGCCCGTGAGGCGGTCAAAAATACTCTGGCCAGCAAAACAGATCTGGATATAGTCGATAATTTGCGGCCGGTTCTGGAGCGTGAAAACCTGAGACCGGCTCGCGAGAAAATTCATGACCTGTTCATGGAACACGTTATGGCCCAGGCTCCCGGCTATTCCAAGCTGATGTCGTGGACCGATGCCCCGATTATGCCGACTCCCGGCGCCGTGGGGCTGATTATCAAGACAATTTCCGATATTGAGAACATAGAAGTTGTCGGTGTCGATATCGGCGGCGCGACTACGGATATATTCAGTGTCTTCCGGCCCGAAGGCGCCGAGGGCATATTCAATCGGACCGTATCGGCCAACCTGGGCATGAGCTACTCGGTCTCCAATGTCTTTGCCGAGGCTACTCTGCCGAATGTCATGCGCTGGGTGCCTTTCGATATGGATGAACGCGATTTGCGTAACCGTATCAAAAATAAAATGGTCCGGCCTACCACTATTCCCCAGATGCTCGAGGAATTGATTCTGGAGCAGGCAATTGCCAAAGAGGCATTGCGGTTGGCCTTCATCCAACATCGTTCATTTGCCACAGTTCTTAAAGGTGTCCAGCAGCAAAGGACTATCGCCGACGCCTTCGAGCAGACATCATCCGGCGCGTCCCTGGTTAACATGATGAGCCTGGATATGCTGGTCGGTTCAGGCGGTGTGCTGTCGCATGCCCCGCGCCGCCAACAAGCGGCCTTGATGTTAATCGACGCTTTCCTGCCGGAGGGTATCACCCGACTGGCGGTCGATTCGATATTCATGATGCCTCAATTGGGCGTGCTGTCGGTGCTTCATCAGAAAGCCGCTACTGAGGTATTCAACAAGGACTGCCTGATTCATCTCGGCACCTGTGTTGCCCCGGTCGGCGAAAGCAAGGGCGATAAGGAAGTGATGTCTTACAAGATCGAACTTCCCGGCGGCAAGACAGAAGAGGGTTCGATCAAGTTCGGCCAGCTGAAACTGATCGAATTGGGTATCGGCGATGACGGAGTGCCTTTAAAAGCCCCGGCTGAATTCCACCCGGCCCGCGGTTTTGATTTAGGCGGCGGCAAAGGCAA
>CAZFSN010000190.1:0-6351 GCA_964521815.1 uncultured Ignavibacteria bacterium
TTTGAAATCGGTTAATATATGCTTGAAAAGCAATGTTTTCATTTTCGTTATGTGTCTGTGCTTGTTCGGCTTTTGGCGCTTTCAAACAGTAGTGGTGGCCGTGTTTTCCGGGTGAAGCGTTATTGAATGGAAAAAGTGCAATCTATGATTGGCCTTAAATGGCAGGCCTGTTGACATAGTCATCAGAATGTCTTCATAGGTTCATATCATAAAAAAACGAATAGCTGTTGAAGGAGGTGGTTTCTCAAAAGAAAAAAAGAGGGTGCAGAGAATTGGGAACAGCTATATTTATTCCCGCGTTTAAGCTATTAGCAAACGTAATTTTCGCACCATAATTTAATCGAGGAGGGTCTTATGACCAAAAAGTTGCTGGTGTTGCTGGTACTATTGCCTTTTGCCGCCGCCGGCGCAACATCTGTGAATTTATGGATCGGCGGCGAGTTTACCGGCGAATTGTGGACTGATGTAATGAACGTTTCTCCCGGCGAATGGGTCGATATTCCGGTTTACGCGATGGGTGAAAATCAGGATGTGGAAATCGCGAACATGATGATTCCTCTGGGGATCAATAAAGCCTATCTCGATCAGTTCAATATCGATGACTGCCGTACTTACAGCTCAATCGCGGATTGGGATCTCGATTTATTCGTCAACCTGAATGATGAATATCAGGAGGGTTGGACCAGTCTGTCGTTCCTCGGGTTCGCGAATATTGCCTCCGAAGACAATCCCTGGGGACACTGGACGGTGCCGACGAAGATACTAACCTTCAGAGTCCATGTAGTTGATAACGAGCAGCTCCTTGATATGGCTGCCGAAGATGCTATCGGCCCGGGAGAGGATATCAAACAGGGCGTGGCAAATATCGGCGATATATCGGGAAATATCGGTTACACTGTCAACCAGTATTACGCGTCATTACTTTTTGTAACCACCGGAATTAACGAGGAAGCCGCGATTCCTGATGTTTATTTCTTGTCGGACAACTATCCTAATCCGTTCAATCCGACAACCCTGTTCAAGTACGGATTGCCCGAGGACGCTCATGTCGTATTCGAGATTTATGACGTTCTCGGTCGCAGGGTGGAAACGCTGTTGAACGAACAGCAGCAAGCCGGCTATCATGAAGTCACCTGGAACGGCGATCGTTTCGCCTCGGGGATGTATTTCGTGCGCATGCAAGCCGGCGATTTCGGCGATACCAAGAAGATGGTATTGTTGAAGTAGTAGTACCTTTTTTCACGGCGAAAGCCGACTCCTTACTAACAACACACACGATGGGGCGTTCGCGAGAACGCCCTAAATGTTTTAGGCTTATTTTTGAGTGGAATATCGCGGCGGTTTTGTGGTATAATGAAGAAGAGGCAAGCCGGAGGGTTATGCTAAAGTATATAAAATTAGATTTATTGCTTATTTCGATAGTGGCGGTTCAATTTTGTAGTTGCCCTGATCGTGATCATTGCGGCGGCGGGGACTATAAATGCTATGGGATCAAGAGTACTTATCCAACCGAAGAACCGGTAAAATATGACTATTACGCCGATGCTATTGTTTTTGCCGATGGGGGGTTGGCAATATTCGATGATAAAATAAATTATAATGATCCAACTATAGTTGATCTAAAATCTATATGCAACTGCGATTCTATTACTGATATAGTTTTTTATGATGAAGATACTCCATATAGGAATGGCTATAGCAGAATTGATAACGTTCTCGTCATGCATGATCCAAGGATTTTTATTCTTGCCGCCGATAAATTTATTAGAAGTAATAATTTTTTCACGGAAATTATTGAGTTTGGTAATATCGGGCCGGACTCAACGTGTCTTAATGATGCCGTGTCAATTGATGTTGACATCATGGGTAATGTATATATTGGTGATCAGGGAACAAGCGATATAAAGATTTTTGATTTTGATGGTAATTTTGTTAATCGATGGACTGGTTTTGAATCTCCTCGCGATCTTAGAGCATTTGAGGATAATATTTATATTTTAGATGGAGCATACAATTCGATATCGAGCTATGATTCTGACGGCAATTTTATTAAAAGCATCGTTAGCCCTAATTTATTCAATGATGTAACATGTTTTGTAATACAGAGTAGGGAATCATTATGGATTTCTTATAATGGTGGTCGCTTTTTGGCAAGATTAAATTATAACAATGAAATATTGGAGTATAAAACCGATTATTGCTACTTTGACGTAACTTTTGAATTCAAGAAAATAGTTGATATTTCTTGCTACTGGTATTTTACTATAGACGGTGGTCTATACGTTGTCGATCGAGACGCCAACTACATAATTTATTTGGAGGAATTTCATCCGCTTTAGAGATTATTTATGAATATTTCAAGAAAATCAATTTTAATCCTGATGATTATGTTCTTTATACTCTCTCAGTATTGTCATGCTGATTTTTTAAAGAATACTATTTATTTCAAGTACGGTCTCGTCCACGGTAACCCGGCAACGACATTAGATGATTATTGCGGAATAGCCCATAGTTTTGGTACGGGAATGAATATTCTATCGAGTAAATACACGCAACTCTGGTGTGTTGGGGATCTATATTATTTCCCTTTTAAAAGGGATGCGATATATCCTGTCGATATAATATATAAATATGAATACGATGTAATTTCAGGTGATGACATATATATAATGACAGCAATGACTAAATTTATTGTATTTTGGCCTGAGGATATTAAACCATTTTATTTTTTTAATAGCCTGGCCCTTGGAATTTTAAAAAGAACTAATACTCATTTATATTCAAATTTTCCAAATCTTCCATCTGCCGATATTAGTTTTCCTGTGGCTTTTGGCTATTCATTTTCCATGGGATTAGAGTACAGGTTAAATAAAAAAACAGGAATAATATTTGATATGGCATATATCGATTCATTTACGAAGCCAACGCGTACGACGTTTACTTCTATAGCCCTATTATTGACATTTAAGCCATAAATAAAAAGGGCGCACACAATACGCCCTCAAAAAAATCTGTATCTTTTTCCTACGGGTACTCCACCTCGGCAAACCATTTAAGATCGATATCCGGGAAGATATCATCCTGGATTTTAATTTCATGCAGAAATTCGGCTTCGGGTTCGGACAGGCTGCCGCTGTAATCATCAACCATTTTAGCCAGGTGCTCGAAATAGGCGAAATGACGGTCCAGCCTGAGTTCGGCGTAATCGCGCGCGGCCCAGGTGGAAATCAGGAACTGCCAATCGGAGGCGGCCAGAAGCATGAATTCGCGGGCGGCCTGTTTGCCGATATCGGTCAGCAATGGATCGTCCTGATCCAGACATTTCCGTGCGATTTGCTGAATCATCATCTCGTATTTGTAAATATGTTTCCAGGTCCATTCATTGTTTTCGTTCAGCCAGATATAATGATAACCGCCTTCGCCCCAGGAACCCTCGGGCAGGCTGATCACTTTGTGCGGATCGCATAAATCTTTGTAGGCCGCCGATGTAATGCTATCGAATTCCGATTCTTTATGAAGGTTTTTGATTACTTCTTTGATAAACTTCGGCCCCTCAAACCACCAATGTCCGAACAGTTCAGCATCGAAAGGCGCGCAAATCAAGCCGGCTTGGCCGGTTTCTTTATGGTATTTCGATAGGATATTTTTAATGAGCCCGACGAAATGGGCGGCATTTTCCGGAACTCGGCCGGCGGCATTCATTGGCTGATAGATCAACTTGTCGGCCAGATCAGCTTTAGCCGATGTCACCTGCCAGTAGCGATGCCCGCCCGGGAAACGTTTCTTATGGAAATCGAGATAGTTGCCATCGCCGGGATAGCCCCATTCGCCGGACCAGACCTGCAAACCGGTGTCCGGATCACGAGTAAACACGGCTACCGGGGCGCGACCCTCGCGCGACCCAACCAGGTAGACCTCTTGCGGAGTCTTATCCGGTTCCTCGGAACGGGGTTTGAATTCTTTTTCAAATTGCGTCCATAAAGTTCTTAGCGCGTCAAAACGGTCGATATATACGCCGATTGCCTTACCGCCTTTGAGCGTGGCTGAATCGACAACGAAATATTCCAATTCGTTTTCCGACAGGTACTCCTCCAGGCCTTTACGGTCGTAGGGCCCTTTCAAACCCTCGACCTCAACCGGCGGACTCCAGGCGTAAGCGGGGCGATAGGCGCATTCAGGCAGCCAGATTCCGCGCGGTCGGCGGCCAAAGTGATTTTGATATGACTGAACCGCTTGCTTGACCATCGCCTGGCATGATGTGTCCTGCGACAATAAGGGCATATAGCCGTGGGTGGCGCCGCAGGTCATGATTTCCAGGTAATTGCCATCTTGCAGGCGTTTGAATTCGTTGATTAGATCGTGGTTATAATTTTCGAATGATTTCTTGATCATTTTATAATGATCGCGCCACATTTCGGCCAGGGGAAGATATTCATTCTGACCGAATTTTTTGAATTCGATATAATCATTTTCCGCCGCCTCAATCTTCTGATCGAGATAATTTCCGAACTCATCGGTGAACGTATGATGTTTGACCTGTTCGCAGAGAACGGGCGAAATATCTATAGTGAAATTGGCGTGTATTCCTTCGGCGGCTAATTCGTTGGTGATATTTAAAATCGGTATATAAGTTTCCGCGGCCGCTTCATTAAGCCAATCGGTGCCGTGAGGCCAGCGCCCATGCCCTAAGACGTAGGGAAGATGCGCGTGCAAAACCAGATTGAAATATCCTATCATTTTTCCTGCCTGAATCCTATGTTTTTATCTTCCTGACCGAGAATCTTTATTGGCCCGAATTGGTTTTCATATTTTTTAATATTTTCTTCGAGCGCGGCTGACAGCATCTTGGCATGGCCGGGTGTCATGATGACGCGGCTGTAGACCTTGGCTTTATCACGGCCGGGCATTATCCGGGCGAAATCTATCACGAACTCTTGCGGCGAGGTGGCGATCAGAGCTAAATTAGCGTAAATCCCCTCGGATTCGGCCGCTCCAAGTTCGACATTGATTTTACGGGGTTGCGGTTTTTCATCCATCGAAATTCTCCTGTTATTTAAAAAGAGTTTCCCGCTATAGCTATTGGGAAATTATCTTGCCTAAGCTATGTTATTGTAATATAATACAGCCCTATGTCAAGGGAAAAGCGGAATAAAAACAAAACTTCTCCAAAAAGAAGATTATACAAAAATGTTACGATTAATGACTATCCATCGATAATTAATAGTTTAACCAGAGATCGAATTGACAAGTTATTCGGTAATTTCGCCGAATGCCGTATACTGGTAGTTGGCGATATCATGCTCGATCGGTATTTGTGGGGCAATTGCACGAGGATATCGCCTGAGGCTCCAGTGCCGGTAGTCGAGATTTCGAAAGAGGAACATTTATTAGGCGGCGCCGCTAACGTTGCCAATAATATCGCGGCCTTAGGCGGGCAGACCGATTTGGTCGGCGTTGTCGGTAAAGATAATTTCGCATCAGATCTAAAAACTCAATTGAAGGCAAAGAAATTCCGCATAGACGGCGTTTTCACCGATACCAAACGCCCGACTACCGTAAAGACGAGGATAATCGCTCAGACCCAGCAAACTGTGCGGGCCGATAGAGAAAACACCGCCGAAATCTCCAAACAGCTTAATAATAAGATATTTAATTACATTGACAACACGCTGGATAATATATCGGCGGTCATAATTTCTGACTATGGCAAAGGTGTCATTAATAAAGAGCTTTTGGAAAAGCTGATTGCCGCCTGTATTAAGCGGGACATTTTTATAGCGGTCGATCCCAAAGAGACGCACTTTTTCAATTATCGCCGGGTCTCGACAATTACGCCCAACCATCATTTGGCCGGTTTCGTAGTCGGTAAGAAAATTACCGACAGTAAATCTTTAGAGGAAGTAGGCTGGCTGATTCTTGATGAGCTTAAAACCAAATCGCTTTTAATCACGCTGGGCAAAGAGGGGATGGCCTTATTTGAAAACGGCCAAAGCGATAAATCTAACAGGTCGATGACGAAAATTCCGACTATGGCGCGCAAGGTATTCGATGTCACCGGCGCCGGCGATACGGTTATCGCGACGATGACCATGGCTGTAGCCGCCGGGGCATCTCTTAAAGAAGCCGCTTTCATCGCCAATGTCGCAGCCGGGGAGGTAGTTGGCGAAATCGGTACTGCTCAGGTTAGCAGAGATAAGCTCAAAGAATTGGTGCTTGGCTTTTTGAAATAGGTCAAAGTGCTGACGGGTGGTTCACAGAATCGTATGACTTCACCCGATAGCGTGCTTGGCGAGAAAAATAGTTGTCGGGTCAGGGAACCCGACAACACGTGAATGACCTGTCATTGCGAGG
>CAZFSN010000191.1:0-2582 GCA_964521815.1 uncultured Ignavibacteria bacterium
TATTTTTCGAATTCCCGGCCCTGACAAACCGGACAGACTATTCTTGTCGGGAAACAAACTTTACCGCACTTTTTGCATTTGGCCGCCTCGTAACGATAGCGTTGCGGCATCTCTCTCCAATATCTCGGCGCCGGCATACTATACTCCTTCCAGAATATGAACAACGGAACTGGCTCCGCTGCCGCCCATGTTCTGAGCTAATCCGATATCCGCTTTTTTCACCTGACGGCCCTTATCGGCCTCGCCGCGTATCTGCTTGGTCAGTTCGACTATCTGAGCCACGCCGGTCGCCCCCACGGGATGGCCTTTCGATTTGAGGCCGCCGGAGGCGTTCACCGGGAATTTGCCATCGATAGCGGTTAGGCCATCTTGAGTGGCCGGGCCGCCTTTGCCGTGAGGTACAACGCCGAGAGCTTCCAAAACCATGATCTCGGCAATCGTGAAACAATCGTGGAATTCGGCGAAATTAATATCGCTAATTTTCTTGCCGGCCATTTTTAAAGCGTTCTGCCCGGCGACCGCGGTCGATTTCAAAAACGATATATCTTCACGCTGGGCCAGCTGAATCGTATCGCTGGCATGACCCGAACCGATAACTTTCACCAACCGTTTCTTGCATAGCGATTTCGCTTTTTCCAGCGAACAAACGATCACCGCGGCTGAACCATCGGTGATAGGCGAACAATCGAGAATCGTCAGCGGATCGGCAACCATAACCGCGTTTTTCACCTGATCGACCGTGACTTCCATCCTGAACTGAGCTAACGGATTTTTCATGCCGTTTTTGTGGTTTTTAACTGATACCATCGCCAATTGGTCGCGCGTGGTGCCGTGTTTATACATGTGATGTGTAGCCATCATGGAATACAGACCGGGGAATGTGACGCCGTTGTAAACTTCATATTCCTGATCGGCGGCCGTGGCTAATCCAAATGTAGCCCCGGCGCCATCGACATCGGTCATCTTCTCCACGCCAACAGCCATGACTATATCTGACATACCGGACGCGACCTCGATAAATGCCGACCTGAACGCCAGTCCGCCTGAGGCACAGGCTGATTCGACCCGGGTAGCCGGCATCGGACACATCGCGGCAAAATCGGGGCCTATTGAAGCCAGGTGTTCCTGATCGGTGAACAGACCCGATGACATACAGCCTATATACATCGATTCCACTTTATCTATCCCGGCATCATCCAGAGCCAACAGGGCGCTTTCGGCAATCAAGTTGCGGATCGAACTGTTCCACAACTCACCCCATTTGTTCATTCCGATACCGATTATCGCAACATCTCTCATTTATTATCCTCCAAATGTAATCATATTATCAAAGATGTTGTCGGGTGAGGCCACCCGACAACACATAAGGTTGCCGCGAGATCCCGTTCTGTCGGGTCGCCTGACCCGACAGCGCTAAGGCTTGCTATTCTATCAGAAATTCGCATTAATCTATTCGCTCAGTTTCTTAATCTTACCGCGATATTTCGAATACGTGCCGTAATCGAGGTATTTACGCCGGTCGGATGCCAACTGCTCACGGGTTTGGAACGTGAGCTTCTGCACTTCCTTGATCCGGTCCTTAACTTCCCAGACAAAACCATCGCTGCCGGAACCGGAGCCGTAAGACACCATCAGAATCTTGTCGCCGGGTTTGGCGATATCGAGAACGGCAGTCAGGCCCATCGGCGAGGCGCCGGAGTAGGTGTTGCCCAGAGTCGGCGACAGCCAGCCCTGCTCCATCTGCTCTTTGGTGAATCCAAGCTTCTTGCCGGCTACCATCGGGAACTTGCCGTTAGGCTGATGGAAAACCGCGTAGGCGAAATCTTTCGGTTTCATATTGGCTTTTTCCAGAATCGCGTTAGCACAACCGAGAGTATGTTTGAAATAAGCCGGTTCGCCGGTAAAACGAGAGGCGTGACGCGGGTAAAATTGGTATTCCCTCCGCCAGAAATCCGGCGTATCGGTCATGAACGAATGCGTGAACAGACACTCTGCCAGCAGTTTCTCTCTGCCGAACACGAACGCCGCCGCGCCGGCCGAAGCCGAATATTCCAGCGCGTCGCCGGGCGCGCCCTGCGAGGTGTCCGCGCCGATACCGATACCGTAATCGATTTCGCCGGCTTTCACCAGGCTCATGGCTACGAACATGCTTTCCGAACCGGCTTTGCAGGCGAATTCGAAATCGGCGCAATGGCAATGCGGCACCGCGCCGATTGCCTCGGCCAGGGTCGTGCCCGATGGCTTCACGGCATAAGGATGCGATTCCGAACCGATATAAACCGCGCCGACTTTGGTCGGATCGATCCCGGCCCGCAGAATTGCCCTACGGGCGGCCTCAACCGACATCGTGATTGTGTCCTGATCGGGGCTGGGTACTGATTTTTCCTGGAGCATCAGGCCCTTTTTATAGCTGGGAGCATCGGCCCCCCAGACTTTGGCTATCTCTTCGACTTTGATACGGTTGCGGGGGATATATGAGCCGTAACCAATTATTCCAACCATCCAATTGTCCTTTCTTTGTCTATTTATTTCAAAAACATCATTTTCCGAAATCCAACGGATTTTACAAAATATGAATTTGC
>CAZFSN010000191.1:2682-6331 GCA_964521815.1 uncultured Ignavibacteria bacterium
GTTTTTAAACGTTTAAAGAAACGAAATGATGGCGAATATTCGAAACCGGAGGCTAATTGCATGGGCAATATAACCACAATCATAATCATTCTCGGCATCTGGCTGGTATTACAGCTATATCTGTTCCCTAAGATGGGCGTTTCCACCTGAATGCGCCCCGGCTCATGCGATCCCGTGGGGAAAGACAAAGATAAGAAGCCATAAACCAATATCTTACCTCTCAAGTAATACGATAATAGCTAATAATATTTGCCCGGCGGTCAGGGCGGTTTTCCATTCAAAATAGCTTTGGAGAGACTATAATTTATGCTATATTCGCAACATAGTTCTCTTTCCGCGGAAGGGATGATTTAACACATAAAATGGCGAGGAGGATAATTATGTTAAGACTTAAATCCAATCTGTGGGGACCCGGCTTATTAAAAGCTGGTCTTTCATGGCTAATCTGCATATTGACAAGCCTTATTATATTCGCCATGCCGACTAATGCTTCAACACGTAAGGCGCCGTATCTTATTTATCCCGGGAATAATACACAGATGGAAGTCTTATGGCAATTGACGACCAACGATACGTGTAATATATCCTGGGGAATAGATACGACCTACGCTGATGGCAATCAACAAACCTTTGAATATGGTACGGACCATCAACATAAATGCATTATCAACGATCTTACACCCGGTATGAAATATTATTACAAAGTTGATATAAGCGGCGAACTTTTTAGGGATTCGTTCATGGCCGCGCCACCCGATACCGCGCGAAATATCAGGTTTTTTGCCTACGGCGATACGAGGTCATATCCCGAAACGCATAACCAGGTAGTTGCAGGGATGGTATCGACCTATGCCGGCGATCCGGAATATCAAACCGTCGTCCTGTCGGTTGGCGATCTGGTTAATAACGGCGATAAAGAATCGGATTGGGATAATCAATTTTTCGATCCGGCCTATACTGATATTCAAACCATGCTGGCCAATATGCCTTATCAATCAGCGATGGGCAATCACGAAGAGTCAGGAAAATTATTCAAGAAATATTTCCCTTATCCTTTTGAAGGTGGGCGGTACTGGTCATTCGATTATGGCCCAATGCACGTTGCGGTGGTCGATCAGTATACCGATTATAATCCCGGTTCGCCGCAATATTCCTGGCTTACTAACGATCTGGCATCATCGACAAAGCTCTGGAAATTTATCCTTCTGCATGAACCCGGCTGGTCGGCCGGCGATGATCATGCCAATAATACGAACGTCCAAGACTACATTCAACCGCTGTGTTTACAATATGATGTCGCAATTGTTTTCGGCGGACACAATCACTACTACGCCCGGGCCGTGGTCGATGGCGTTGAACATGTGACTACAGGCGGTGGAGGCGCTCCGTTGTATCAGCCCAATCCCACCTATCCGTATATTGTGGCTGCAAGCATGTCTTATCATTATTGCAAAGTCAAGATAGATGGCTACCGGCTTTATCTCAAAGCAATTGATACCAATGGAGATGTAATAGATTCGTTTTCAATCGATAAAAGCCCTGATCGCTAGTACATACCCGATGGTAACGATATAACCTCTAGCTTCGCTGCGACCTGTTTGAACTTATAATGACCGGCTGCCGGAAATAGATAGCATGGGGAATTATCTATTACCAGGTATTTTCATTTATAGAGGTGGTTCCGCTGCAGCCATCGCCGGTGATTGTAGTGTTGGTATTGGGCCATAATTCGCCTGTCGATGGTTTATAGGCCCAACCGCCGCGCGTACCGACGACCACACCTCGGGTAACTCCCAGGACTATCGAATCCGGTGCGTTTTCAGGATCCTGAAATGGATTGGGAGGGATCGCGCACTCCATCACCACGCCAATAGTGGCCAATGAATCGAGGGCCGGCCACAGCGAGGCGCCGGTTCTAACAATATAATCGGCATTATATCCAGAAATAGCTTCCCGTAATCCCATCAAAGCCCCTTTGCAACTGGCTCTTTTGGCATCCGTGGCGATATCTTTATATTTAGGTATAGCTATACTGGCTAAAATGCCCAACGCGATAATCGTGATAACGACTTCGATCAATGTAAATCCGTTTTCTTTATTGAACATCATTTTTTACCTAAAATAACGCTGTTAAGAGTCTATGTCTATTTTATCGGATATGTTCATAGAAGCTTAATTCAACGGGATCACGGGGCGCAGGCCTGCAATTAAATTGTCGTCGCGAAATTTTCTTGACAATCTCGACCTCGATACCTACCTTTATATAAATATCAAACACGGGAGGTATAATGTCAAACTTAAGGCAAATACAACTGATATTGATCTTGGTGATATTTACTACTCCGCTATTATTTAATTGCTTAAAGGATTCCAGTTCGGATGAGTTTATTGATTATGCAGATGAACATTACAACTGGGTAGATTTCATGTACTGGTGGAATAGCTTGCCTGAATATGATCAGAATATTTATTCACATAGATTGCCTTTTAATGATTCTACTCATTCGATAATCATGAATGATGATTATTATTTATTCATTGCCCGGTACGACCAGTTTCAGATCGGCTGGGATGACATTCCAAGCAACGCGTATCCGCCGCCTTATGGTGAAGCGGTTATGTCGCCTCATAGAAGCAAATATATCGAACTTTACAACGATTTTTAACGATAACACAGGTTACTACCAGCCCCCAAAATCTCCTTGACAACCTCGACATTAATGGCTATCTTAACAAATGGGGCAGTGAAAACAGAGTATATAGCCTTCGCCGGCAATGTAGGTACTTCACCTGTAATCCGGAGGTCTTAAATTGAGAAGAGCGCTATTTACCATAGGGGTTTTGGTATTATTTTGTGCTATCTCCTCATCGGCTATTACAATTCACGTACCGGTAGATTATTCATCAATCCAGGGCGCGATCACCTGGGCTAATAACGGCGATACCATAATAGTGTCCCCCGGCATTTATCAGGAGCATATTAATTTCCTGGGCAAATCTATAGCGCTAATCAGTCAAGCGGGGCCGGAAAATACTATCATAGAAAGATCCGCTGACGGCACGCATATAGTTACTTTTGACACCGGCGAAGATTATAGTTCCATAATCAGGGGTTTTACTATCAGGAATGCCAATGGAGCTTCCGGAATAAGCATAACATCGAGTTCTCCTATAGTAGAACATTGCATTATCGAGGACAACATAAATAACAGCGGCGCGGGGATATTAATCCGGGGCTCTATTAGTATGCCGATAATAAGATTAAATACGATCCGCTTCAATATCGCATCGATTTATGGCGGCGGTATTTTAGTAAATGATTCGTACGCCAAAATAGATTCCAATGTTATTTACGAAAATATCGCTGATATAGGGGCCGGCGTGGATGGACATGGCGGCTCATTACTTATGATCGGAAACATCATATATAAAAACACCACTAACGATGGTTATGCCGCCGTATATCTGGGTTCGCTGGATAATGCTATGGTCATCAATAACACGATTGCAGACAATCACGCGCCCATGGGGTCGTGTTCGGCGGCATTGATTATATCCAGTTGCACGGCGACGCTAATTAAAAATAACATTATCGCGTTTAATGACCTTTACGGCATTTACAACCAGTATTCTACCGGGAATCAATTGC
>CAZFSN010000192.1:0-6317 GCA_964521815.1 uncultured Ignavibacteria bacterium
ACCATATGAATTTATATAGTAAATATACCAATAAAACAAGAGTAATAACCCCCCTGAGATAGAAAATTGTCCTTGAAGAACAAATTAAATTATTTTTAAATTATGCCTGAGACAACTCAAATTTACCATAAAATTTACTAAAATTATATTGCCCTCCCCCTTTACTGACCTGACCTATTTAAAAATATGCCCGCCAGCGGTCGATGATCTCTCAAGTGGAAGCCTGGCTTTGCTGTTGTCCCACCTCGTTGTGATAAGCACTCAGGACCGTATTTTCAATCAATGTCCTCATCTCGGCGTTAATGGGATGAGCTATATCCTGAAAAGTACCATCGGAACGCCTTTTCGAAGGCATAGAAACGAACAGCCCCCTGCTTCCACTTATTATTTTCAATCCCCTGACTACGAACGCGTTATCAAAAGTTATATTGGCAAATCCTTTTAGTCTCTCTTCGCTTCTGATGGTCAACTTGACCTCGGTGATTTGCACTTGACCTCCCCTCAAGACATTATCGCGCCTTGGATTCCCTCAGTTGTCTTTAATTAACCGGCGGCAACAATACCGGCTTGCATATAAATACTTCGTTCCTGTCAACATCGAACTGATTAGCTGTTTTTTCCAAGTCGCGTTCGGGGGAAAACAACCCAAAAACCGCGGAACCTGAACCGCTCATGCCAGAATAAAAAGCGCCTCCATTGAAAAGCTTTTGTTTGAACTGACTTAGCTCATGATGCCAGGAGAATATCACCTCCTCCAGGTCATTTGTAAAATGATTGGCTAATCGGATAAACTCATGATCCGATATATTCCGTTTAAATAAAGATAATTTCTTTTCATTTGTCAAGCAGATTTTGCGGGATTCTGCCCTGTCGAACGCGCCATAGGCTTTGGCGGTCTCCACTGAAAACGGAGGTTTGACAATAATTACATTATAATGATACGGCAAAACACAGGGTTCGACAATTTCCCCTATTCCGCCGACTCGGGCTTGTCCGGAACTTAAGAAAAAAGGCACATCGGCTCCCAAAATTGCCGATTTTTTTATTAATTCGATATTACTCAGATGGAGATCATACAGCTCGATTAAACCCCTGATAACAAACGCCGCGTCAGCCGACCCGCCTCCCAGACCGGCGCCGGAGGGGATATTTTTTTTCAGAGTAATCCGGACACCAGGCAAACGCGCCATCCCGGCAACCAGTTCGGCGGCCCGAAAAGCCAGATTATCTCTAACCGGCAGATCGGCCAACTCTGGGCAGATCAATTCGATTTTATCCGAACGCTCCAGAGTCAATTCATCATACAGGCTGACTGTCTGCATCAAACTATCGATATCATGATAGCCATCGGGCCGTCTGCCTAAAATCCGCAAATACAGGTTAATCTTGGCCGGGGCTTTTAAATTGACACTATCCATAAATCTGTCATATTATCCATCAAATTAAATAGCAAACATTACGGGAAAGCGCAAGTATTATGGCAAATTTAGGCGGTTCGCATGATATCAGATATCATGAAAACAGGCCGCGGAAAATGTGGGTAGCAGTAGTTATTAGCCTGTCATTCTATCCTCGCCAGTTATATTGCAAATTATTTTGATTATAAAATGATTCAGGAAGGGGCAAAAAGGGCGTATATCATAATACGCCCTTACAGAAAATATCACATATGATTTGTTAGCTTACCGATACAGCGTACCGTTGGCCTTGCGCTCTTTAAGATGTTTTAGCATATCCACGGTCATGGCCTCGAGGTCATAATCTGGTTTCCAGCCCCATTCCTTACGGGCCGCTGAATCATCAATTGAGTTTGGCCAGGAATCGGCGATTGCCTGACGGAAATCCGGCTCGTACTTGACCGTGAAACCGGGAACATGTTTCTTGATTGAATCAGCCAGTTCCTTGACCGAAAAACTCATCGCCGCGTGATTGAAATCAGAGTGATGCACGAGCTTGGAGAAATCGGCTTCGGCCAGCTGAATCGTACCCTTGATAGCATCCGGCATATACATCATCGGCAGCTTGGTATCCTCGCGGACAAAACAGGTGTAATGGCCCTTATCGACCGCCTCGTAATAGATCGCGACAGCGTAATCGGTGGTGCCGCCGCCGGGCAGGGTCTCATAGGAGATAATACCGGGATAACGCAGGCCGCGGATATCCAGCCCGAAACGTTTCACATAGTAATCGCATAAAAGCTCGCCGCATACTTTTGTCACGCCGTACATGGTGCCCGGTTTAAGCACGGTTTCCTGAGGCGTATTATCCAGCGGAACGCCTTTGCCCCAAACCGCGATCGAACTGGGGATTATGATTCGGGCCATCTCATGTTTGAGACCGAGTTCCAACATATTGATCGTGCCATTCATATTGACATCCCAGCACAATTGCGGGTTTTTCTCGCCCACCGCCGACAGGATAGCCGCCATGTGATAGATAGTATCGATCTTGTGTTTTTTGACCACCTCATCGACAGTCTCGATCTTGTTGACATCGACGAAGTAGAACGGGCCGGAATTTTTCAATTCCTCGGATGGTTGGGTTTTACGGCCGGTAGCGATAACATTATCCGCGCCGTATTTTTTACGTAAGGCCATAGTCAATTCAGAACCTATTTGCCCGACAGCGCCGGTAACCAGGATTTTCTTCATTTCTTTTTTCATCTTCACTCTCTTTATTTAAAGTACTTAAATTTGAGTACAATTCGCGGGGAATTTAATTAATTTTAATGCTTTTAGCAAGCAAATGTGAAAATGCCCAATAATATCGATTTAAAATTAATAAACCAACCCGGCTTGCTGTCGACGCCGGCTTATTAGCCTATATTTGAAACAGGCAGACTTATCGGGCATATTATTGTGAATCTTTGAGCCTTTTAAAACCGGTGAAATCGTGAATATAAAATACTATTAAAATTAGATTTGCCGTAAACGATTATTGTATTGCCTGATTATCTATTATAAAATAAAGCAATTGAATGTATCTCTGACTATCGCTTGAAAACCGAAACTCGATGTTTTAATATTGAGTTGTATAGCAATGAATTCAGGAAAGGAATAAATAATGGCCGAACGAGATAAACATAAATTTTCACCCGATATCGAGGCCGAAGATAATGAATGGCTGGAAGCCCTCGATGATATCTATCAAAATGACGGCGAAGAACGAACCAGTGATTTACTGATAAAACTTCACGCGCAGGCAAGCAAACATGGTCTGCAAATTCGTTGCCCCGGCAATACTCCATATATAAATACGATTCCCTTTCATAAGCAACCCAGATATCCGGGTGACAGACAAATCGAACGCCGGATTAAAAGTCTTATTCGTTATAACGCGATGGCCATGGTGGTTCGGGCCAACCGCGAACACAGCGGCATTGGCGGCCATATATCATCCTTTGCTTCATCGGCGACATTATATGAAGTAGCCTTCAACCACTTCTTGCGCGGCTCTGATAAGAGCCATGAAGGCGATATCGTTTATTTTCAGGGCCACGGTGCGCCGGGTATTTATGCCCGCGCTTTTCTGGAGGGTCGGTTGTCCGAAAAAGACCTCGAAAATTTCCGCCGCGAACTTAAGCCCGGTGGCGGGCTGTCATCGTACCCGCATCCCTGGCTGATGCCTGAGTTCTGGGAATTCCCTACGGTCTCGATGGGCTTGACCTCTATCATGGCGATTTATCAGGCGCGTTTCAATCATTACCTTCAAGACCGTAATATTAGAAAAACAGCGCATCGAAAGGTCTGGGCGTTTTTAGGCGATGGCGAAATGGATGAACCCGAATCGTTGGGAGCAATCACATTAGCCGCGCGAGAAAAGCTCGATAATTTGATTTTCGTGGTCAACTGCAACCTTCAGCGCCTGGATGGCCCGGTACGCGGCAACGGCAAGATAATCCAGGAACTCGAGGCCGCTTTTCACGGCGGCGGCTGGAACGTGATTAAAGTTATCTGGGGAGATGACTGGGACCCGCTTCTGGCTAACGATAAGGACGGCTGGCTGATTAAGCGCATGGAGGAATATGTCGATGGTGACGCGCAAAAATACACGGTCTCAAGCGGCGAATATATCAGACAGCATTTTTTCGGCAAATATCCCGAACTATTGGAGATGGTGAAAGACTACAGCGATGAGCAAATCCGCAAGCTCAGACGAGGCGGCCACGATCCGGAAAAAGTCTATGCCGCTTATAAGGCCGCGGTCGAACACACTGGTTCGCCGACTGTGATATTGGCGCAGACTATCAAGGGCTATGGGCTGGGGGAGGCCGGTGAGGGCAAAAACATAACTCACCAGCAGAAGAAACTCAACGAACAGGAACTTCACGAATTCAAAGAACGATTCGATATCCCAATCCCAAACGATAAAATCGCCGAGGCTCCGTTTTACCGTCCCCCCGATAATAGCCCCGAAATCAAATACCTGCTGGAACGCCGCCGGGCTCTGGGGGGATTTTTGCCCAGACGAGCGGTGACAACACAGGTTATGAAAACACCCCCGGAGGATTTGTTTGAAGAATTTTACAAAGGTTCGGGCAATCTCGAAGTATCAACTACGATGGTTTTTGTCAGTATACTGGCAAAACTACTCAAAGATAAAGAAATCAGCAAATACATCGTGCCTATCGTGCCGGATGAAGCGCGCACTTTCGGCATGGAATCGCTTTTCCGTCAGGTCGGTATCTACTCGCATGTCGGGCAGGTCTATGAGCCGGTTGATCGCGAAAATCTGCTTTACTATCGTGAGGCTACCGATGGCGCTATCCTTGAGGAAGGAATCACCGAGGCGGGTTCGATGTCATCGTTCATAGCCGCCGGCACCGCCTATGCCACGCATGGTTTGAATATGATTCCGTTTTTCGTTTACTATTCGATGTTCGGTTTTCAGCGTATCGGCGATTTGATCTGGGCCGCCGGCGATATGCAGGCGAAAGGTTTCCTGATAGGCGGCACATCCGGGCGAACTACGCTTATGGGTGAAGGCTTACAGCATCAGGATGGTCACAGCCATCTGCTGGCCTATCCGGTACCGAATCTGAAAACCTACGACCCGGCATTTGCCTATGAACTGGCTGTGATAATTCGCGATGGTATCTATCGTATGTACGAAAAGCGCGAGAATATTTTCTACTATATAACCGCCATGAATGAATTCTACAAAATGCCGCCCATGCCCGAAGGAACGAAAGAGGGCATATTGAAAGGCATATATAGATACAAGAAATCAGAGCTAAAAGATACGAAGCTAAAAGCCCATCTCTGGGGAAGCGGTTCGATATTCAATGAGGTCTTAAAAGCCCAAAAAATCCTCGACGAAAAATACAATGTATCAGCCGATGTCTGGAGCGTGACAAGCTATAAAGAGCTTTACAGGGATGCTATCGATGCCGAACGCTGGAATATGTTGAATCCCGATAAAGAACAGCAAACGCCCTATGTCAGCCAATGTTTCGCCGATGAGAAAGGCGTATTCGTGGCCGCCTCCGATTACGTGAAAGCCCTGCCCGCCTCGATAGCCAAATGGGTCCCCGGACGATTAGTCGCGCTGGGTACCGATGGTTTCGGCCGAAGTGATACCCGTGAAGCATTGCGGGACTTTTTTGAGGTAGACTATCGATATATTGCACTTGCCGCGTTGCACGCATTAGCCGGTGAAAAACAGATAGAAACCTCGGTCGTTGAAAAAGCTATAGAAGAGCTGGAGATTAATCCGGAGAAACTGAACCCGCTGGTGTCGTAAGTTTCCGCTGTCATTGCGAGGAGTCCCGCTAATGCGGGATTACGAAGCAATCTGTCAATCTTTAAGCATCGCTGTCAAGCCCCAAGTAGGCTTGACCTACGGTTGCTACTTCAACGCTCAGATATTATTAGAATAGAATTTGCGGGATGGAACGCTCGTTAATTACTCACCCGTTGGGTGAGGTACCTACGTTAAAAATAAGCTATTCGACTTTTTTTAACCCTAATTCTTTAATGATATTTTTTGCTTTTACAATATTCATAGCAAATGTTTCAAAACTTATAATATATTTTCCAATATTATATTCAATATTTCTTGGATACATTGAATCGAACAAATTTTTAAAGATAATGAAATCATCATTTAGATAACTCAATAAATCATTCAAAGAAAAATGTACATTTTTCCATATCCAATACTGGCCATCTTCAGTTTGAATTTTTCCATCGTTCATGAAATTGACTAATTCATATATATTTCTAATGGGATGCTTTTTAATTGAAAGGCCAATAAAAAGCCGTGTATTAGTAACGATTGAAGTCCTTACTAATTTGAATTTGCCCAAATCTTTGCCT
>CAZFSN010000193.1:0-6257 GCA_964521815.1 uncultured Ignavibacteria bacterium
CCTCGAAAAACGACCGGCCGCCGATACCGATCTGACCGCCATGAGTATGGCCGGCCAGCATCAGGTCTACACCATGCTCGGCGGCATAGTCGAAACCATTGGGCCGATGACTGATTAGTATTTTGAACGTATCCGAGGGCGCGGTATCTAAACACTTATCAATTGATTTATAGATGAAATCATGGTTATCGCGGCGAAGCCATCTGGGGTCATCGGCGCCGGTAATATAAACCGGCGTCCCATCTACATCGATTGTTAAACCCTGGTTCACCAGAAGCGGGATCGGCCTTTTGTCGAAAGCCTGTCTGACCTGGTATATGCCGCGATAGTATTCATGATTGCCCAGACAGGCGTAACATCCCAACCGGGGTTTCAGTTGATCGATCATATCCAGCGCGTATGGCAGCGAGGTCAAGTCATCGGCGATATCGCCTGTCATTAATATCAAGTCCGGTTTATGCGGCGCCAGTTCAGCCAGGACCTTCTCCATATCCGCGAGTATAACATAGTAGCCCAGATGAGAATCCGAAAGTTGAAGTATTTTCAAGCCGTTCAGTTTATCCGGCAAGTCGGGATATTGGAATTTGATCAAAGGTATCGATACCGGCCCCAATGAATTAGCCACTCCCGCCACGCCGGTGGAGACCGCCGCCAATGGAAAAATCGCGGCGGCGCTTTTCAAAAACAGCCGGCGATGAGGATCCAATTCGACCGGCCCGATGATGTGATAACGCAGTTTCCTGATCAATTTAAACAGCGCCTGGGTGGCTCCGGAAATCGGCAGCGAAAAAAGCATCGCCAGTTGTACGACCACCGTCGAGGCCGCACCGGTCGCGCCAATACCGCATAATAGACCGCTGGCCAACTCAACCCCGGCCACCCAAAGCACGATACAAATACCGCCAAATACGGGGATAAAGTAAGCGACCAGTCGGACCCATCGATGCTGCCACCAGGGGCGGTTCAGCACTCTAAGAAACAGGCCCGCTACGATACCGAGAATCGCCATGAAAACCAGGCCAAATATTAACGGATAAAGTTCCGACATATCGTTCGTAAGTCCTAAGGTTTCAGCCTCTTGGCGATATATTCATACACTACATCCCGGGCATATTTAAGAATCTGCTCCGGCGATGCCTCCGGTTCGACAAAGCCGGGGGTTTCTATTATATCGGCTACCATATCGTTCCACCAGTCGGCCTTTAGCGAAATCGCGATTATATCATCACCGAAACCTTCCGCCGTCAATTCGCTTTCGGATGGTTCGTTAAAAATTATCGTCACCTCCGGCTCGATACTGCCGATTTTAACTCTGTCGTGCAAGAAGTTAATTAGCCGTTTTATTTCGGTCTTGTCCATCATCTTCTTTCGTACCAAACAAATTCTACGCTCCAATCGGACTCCAATAACATAATATCAATCAATCTATTTAGTCAAGCCCTTGGTATAATAATAGAGAAACAAAAACACATTGGATAAATATAGATATATAAGTCGTGTATAATTTAAAACCGTTAAATTAAGTTTAAATTAATGAACTTTTTCTTGCCAAAGAAGTTAATCTTTTATAATGTAAGCCGACAAAAAAATTGGCTTAGGAATAAATGATACTTTTGACAACAATAAACAGCACGCATAAGAGCGGAGGATTCGATGTTTTGCGCCTATTGTGATGAACTAATCAAGGGCAACTCGTTCGTTTACGACGGCGAGGAATATTGCTCTCGTGAATGCTTACTGGCGGCCCAAGAGGAAATCGAGGGCGATCTCGAAAAATATCAGGAAGATTGGGAAGAAGAATTCGGGGAGTACGCCTAACCATCATTGAGCATCCAGACATCGAAAACCGCTCGAATTTTTCGGGCGGTTTTTTTATGTCATGTTTGTCAGATCAGAGGAACCGGCATATGGGAATACTCGCGCCAGGAGCACAGGGCTCCTGACCTACCATTGCTGTATAGTCATATTTTTTCATTTATTCCGATCAAGCGGCCGCATAATTTGTCATTTCACTATAATTTGCGGTGGCACCGCGCGTCTCCGGGATGGGCTATCTAACAAGGCGCGAAAATCCGGCGCTGCGACAAAAAAATTGTTGCTTTGGCAGGGTCGCTTTCGCATAATTATGCCTATGCAAAATAGTTCAATCTCCTATGCGCTTGTTGCAGGGCGCAGGCCGGTATCAGCCACGCAAGGATATTCGGGCAATATCGAATCACCGGCCGGACGCCGGCGCAAAACATGACCGCGATTTAAGCGAAAGGTGAAAAACAATATGGCTGATGAGAACAGACAAGGGGAACAGCAGCAAACTTCCGCCGCCGGACTCCATCGCAAGAAAAGAGTGCTAATACCGGCTATACTGCTATTGATAGTGGCCGCTCTGGTTGTTTTCTACTGGTATCATTACCTTAGAGGTTATGTTGCCACCGATGATGCCATAATCGATAGCGACGCCTTGACTATTAGCTCGAAAATTCTCGGTCGCATCGTCGCCTTAAACGCGGATGAGGGCGACTCCGTGAAAATCGGGGAGTTATTGGTGCAGATAGACGATTCCGATTTGAAAGCTCAGGAGGCGCAAGCGCGGGCGGGTCTCGACTACGTACAGCAGAATGTGCAGTTGGCCAACATAGCTCTGGACCGAGACCGGGATGATTTCGATCGGGCTTCGATGCAATATAACGATCGCGTGATTACCGGCGAACAATACGATCATGCCCGAAAAACTCTTGAAATGGCTCAAGCTCAGCAAGCAGTCGCAGTCAGCCAGGTCAAAGCCTCGCAGGCGCAATTGGCGGTTATCGAAACTCAACTCACCAACACCCAAATATTCGCATCGGCCTCCGGTATAGTTGCCCGCAAATGGGTCGTTCCCGGTGATATTGTCCAGGCCGGCCAGCCGATACTCACTTTATATGACTTAAACGAAATTTGGGTGACAGCGAATTTCGAGGAAACGAAATTGGCGTCTATCCATCCCGGAGACTCGGTTTATATCTCGGTCGACGCGTTCCCCGGCCGCAAGCTTATAGGTAAAGTCGAATTGATAAGCGCCGCGGCGGCTTCGCAATTTTCACTCATACCGCCCAATAACGCCTCAGGCAACTTCACCAAAGTTACCCAGCGGGTCCCGGTCAGGATCGCTTTATCGAATATCGAAAGCAGTGATCCGGGTGGGCGTCTTTTGCTTTTGCCCGGTATGTCGGTCGAGGTGAAGGTACGAGTTATGGAGAAATAGATGAAGCCAACTGAGCGGTGGCGTGCTTTTCGTTCGAGATTAATCAGAGACTACCCGCGGCTCCATCCGGAGCATCCGTCATATCGTTGGCTGGTTCTATCGGGAGTAATGATCGCCACCTTCATGGCCGTGCTGGATGCCACGATTGTAAATGTCGCTCTGCCGAAACTAATGTCATCATTTGGCGTAACAGTTGATCGGGTTGAATGGGTCCTTACCGCCTATCTTTTGATTTTCGGCGTAATGCTGCCGACTTCCGGCTGGCTTGCCGATCATCTCGGGTACAAGTTAATTTTTACGCTTGGACTATTGCTTTTCACCTTCAGTTCGTTCATGTGCAGTCTTACCTGGGATTTCGACGCGCTGATATTTTTCCGCGTCCTTCAGGGAGCCGGTTCGGGTATTCTGATGCCGGTAGGCATGGCGATTATCACCCGGGAATTTCCTCCTGAAAAACGAGGACTGGCGCTGGCATTCTGGTCGATGGCCGCGTCGGCTTCAGTATCGCTTGGCCCGGCCATCGGCGGGTATTTGATCGACCGCTTTTCCTGGCATACGATTTTCGACGTCAACGTCCCGGTCGGGATTCTGGGAATGATAGCCGCCGTGATTATTCTTCGCGAACACAAGGCCGCCACCTCACGTTCGTTCGATATAATAGGTTTCGTCTCTCTCGCCGCTTTCTTGACCACACTTCTACTGGCATTAGCCAATGGCAATTCCGACTGGAACACCGGCGGCTGGACATCCGATTATATTCTTAGCTGTTTCGCCATATCGGCAGTCTCACTGGTCATTTTTTTGACCACGGAATTCACCATTGCGCATCCGCTTATAGAGCTTAATCTTTTCAAGAATTTCAATTTCGCGGTTTGCAATGTCTTGCTGTTTTTGTTCGGGGTAGGCATGTTCGGCAGTACGTTTCTGCTGCCCATCTTTCTTCAGAACTCGCTCGATTACACGCCGCTGCAGGCCGGCCTTGTCTTTCTGCCCGTGGGAATTATGCAAGGGCTGGTAGCGCCTCTGGCCGGCTGGTACAGCGATCGTTTTACGCCCAAGCTTCCGGCGATTCTCGGCCTTATCCTGATGGCGTTCACTTTTTATCAATTCTCCACTCTATCATTATTTTCAGAGAAATCCGATATAATGTTTCCACTGATTATTCGCGGCATCGCCATGGGTGTGTTATTCGCGCCGCTCATGACAATGGCTATTTCGGAAATATCATATCAGAAAATGGCCCAGGCTTCCGGTTTACTCAATGTTATTCGTCAAATCGGAGGGAGTTTCGGCGTGGCCATGTTCGGGACAATTTTAATGCGGCGCACCATCTACCACACAGCTAAATTTGGCGAGCAGGTCGATACTAATTCCGCCATATTTAAGCAAACCATTATGAAATTACAGTCATGGGCGGTACATGTTGCCGGCAGCGCGCCCGGAACCGCGTTGGCGAAAGCCAAAGCACAGATTAGTATATTTGTTGCCAATCAGGGGTTTATAAAAGCGATCGACGATGTATTTCTTTTAGCCGGCGCGATCATCGTAATAGGTGTTATACCCCTTTTCATGGTCAGGGTAAAAAAAGCCGGCGCTCGCCGTCGACCCGGAGGGAAACCGGCTCAAGTGCAGGTGGAATAGGATATCATATATGAAAAATATTTTAATCACATTTATGTTATTCGCGGGTTTGTTTATCGGTTCGGCCGCGGCGCAGACCGATCTTTCCGACTCGATCACCGTTGAACAGGCTGTCGAACTGACTCTTCAGAATCACCCGGCCGTCCGCCAGGCGGAATACGGAACGATAGCTTCCGGGGCACGTATCGAGGCGAACCGCAGCGCCCGCTATCCGGATATCTCGTTCGAGGGCGACTACGTACGGATCGGACCGGTTCCGAAATTCGATCTGCCCGGGCTGGGTTCCATGGAATTGGCTCCTTACGATAATTATGATTTTCATCTCGGCCTGCGCCAGACGCTGTACGATTTCGGCAAAACCGGGGCGGCCATTCATCTGGCCGAGACTTATCACAAATCCGCCGCGGACAACATCGATCTGATTAAGTTCAACCTGGCCTACCAGACGATTGGCGTATTCAATAGCATCCTGATATTGCATCAACGTATCGCAGTTTTAGATGAGCAGTTGCAGACGCTTGGCCAGCATCTGGATATGAGCATCAAGAAAATAAAGGCGGGCACAGCCACCGATTTCGATACTTTAACTATCCAGGTCAGAATCGCCGTGATTCAAAGCGACCGCAGCGATGTTTTGCTCGCGCTCGAAAATCAGGAGATCACGTTTCGTCAGATGACCGGGGTGCCTTCCGGCGCGTCAATCAATCTCCGCGGGGCTTTCGCCTCCGGCAGAATAACGCTCGACCCGGACTCGCTTATAGCGGCCGCCGCCCAACAGCGGCCGGAGCTGATACTTTCCCGGGATGCCGAAACCAACGCGGCGGGTCAACTGCGAATTGTATCCCTGGGCAATAAACCGTTTTTGGCTTTGAATGTTTTCGCGGGATTCAAAAACGGGTACGAACCGGACCTGACTAAATGGCAAAGCAATTACGCCGCCGGCCTCGAACTGAAAATCCCTGTTTTCGATAGCTATAGGACAAGCCATCAGAAAGACGAAGCCAGAGCCAATCTTGACGCGGCTCGGGTTCATACGACCGATATCGAACAGCGGGTTTTCGCCGAGGTCAATCAGGCGATAGCGAGTGTTAATTCGAGTCTGGATAAAATCACGAATACCGAAACCCAGGTGCGACAGGCCCAGCAAGCGGTGTCGATGGCCCGGGTTCGATACACCGCCGGAGTGATTACCAATCTGGATTTGCTCGACGCCGAGATAGCGCTGGCCCAAACTAAATTGATTCGCTTGCGCGCTTTCTATGATTACACGGTCAGCTTGATTGAACTCGACAGGGCAACCGGCAAGAGAGCATGGTAAAAAAGCTTGTCCCCTCGTTCTCATCTCGTTACCAAACTCCAGTTTGGTAACGGGCTT
>CAZFSN010000194.1:0-6063 GCA_964521815.1 uncultured Ignavibacteria bacterium
AAAACTCATCATATGTTTTTAACATAAAAACCGTCTTTTGGTTGGCGGGAAGTTTGTCCAAAGCTTCCTGAAATACCAGCATCTGCTCCTGATTAACCAGACGGTTAAGTTGATCGGGGCTTCTGGGTATTTGGTCAAGAAAAGTCCTTCCCGATGGGCTATCCAGCGATACCGTGAAACTTTTGTGCTTGAGATAATTTAATATCTGGTTTACGGCAATCCGGTAAATCCAGGTATAAAAATTTCTGCCTTTCTGGAAGCCGGATAATGACATATAGGCTCTCACAAAGCTTTCCTGTGCCAGTTCATCGGCTACATCGTGGTTTTTTGTCATTCTCATCGCCAAAAAATAAATCCTCTTCTGATACTTCTTGACCAAAATTTCGAACGCTCTTATATCGCCAGATAAAACGCGCTCAATCGCGATTTGGTCTTCATCTTTCTTTATATCGCCCATACGCTCTGAGTATTATACAATCAAACCCCGGTTTTATTCCCTATTAACCTCGACACATAACCGAGAAACAAGGTCAATCAAGATAATATTCTTTTTCATTCCCGCCGATTTCAAACAAATTTCGCATTCGTAAATATGATGCAGACAACTGATTATACAGCCAAAAGACAGTTTTGGAGCAAACATTAGCAGGCTTTCGGCCGTTTTTTTAAAAACATGAAAATCTTTCATCAAAGAATAAAGCGAAGCATTGGCAGTTTTGGCCATATTCAATCTTATAAAGAAATCCTTGATTCTGAATAAGATCGTGCCCTCGCCTTCTTTGGTTAATAATAGAACATTCAACAGCTTAAGAGCTTCGGCTGTAGATCCTTGCGCGATTTTTACGGGTAAATCGTATATCGTGCCGATAAGTCCCGCGCCCGTTAGCTGGGCTACATCGCTTTCTTTAATCGAGTTGCCGGGGCCAACATAGATACCCAGCTTTATCAATTCCTGCTCCAAAATACCGATATTATTGCCTACCGTATCGATTAAATACTCTAATGCCGGCGGTTCTATTTTAATTTGAAGTTCATCCGCGGTCTGTTTGATACTCGCGTGAATTTTCTCCGGAGTTAAGTCGCCAAATTCAAAACAAGCCGCTTTATTTGCTAATAGAACCTTGTACACTTTCTTTTTCTTGTCATTGCTTTCCAATTTGCCGCAAGTCATTACCAGGGTAGCATATTCGGGGATTGATTCGGTGAATCTGACAATTAAGTCCTGCCCTTTGGGGGATACTTTATCGAAATTCCTCAGAAGAATTACCCTTAATGGCGAACCGAAAGGTGGGGATGACGCGGCATTAATCAATGCGGGGGCATCCAGACCACGGCCCTCGAAATAATGATAGTCAAAGTCCTCAAATCCCCTAATAATAACCGAACTGACCAGCGATTTAACCTTTTTCATTTTTGAATATTCATCCTCGCCGTGAAAAAGATAAAACCGGCTGATTTTTGAAAGTCTATCCATACGCGATAATTTTAGCTTAAACGATTCATAAGAGCAACTCGATTATAAGTCAGACCCGGACCATATTAATTTAAGGTCCGGGTTTGACAATAATTCTCAACACCAAATAGCGGGGGTGTTGAAAAACCTTAAAACCTGTCATTGCGAGGAGCCCGAAGGGTGACGAAGCCGTCAAGGCACGTCCGTGAAATCTGTAAGTCGCTGTGCAATATAAATCCAGATTGCTTCACCCCGCTTGTCGCGGGGATTCGCAATGACATAAGCGGGGCTTTTTCAACAAGCCCAGCGATTTTTGTACTATTTCAGCAGGGTCATCTGTTTTGAAATCGATCTTTCGCCGGTCGACAGTTTATAGAAATAAATGCCGGTAGAGACACCTTCATTCTGATCATTCAAACCATCCCAGACAATAACATGATGACCTTTTTCTAATCTGTTATTAACAAGAGTCTTTACAAGACGGCCGGAAATATCAAAAATCTCAAGCTTAACCTCGCCGGGAGCAGCCAGCGAAAAGCTGATTTCAGTTCGGGCGTTAAACGGATTGGGGTAATTCTGCGACAAATTGAACTCAAACGGAACCGAAACCTCATCGCTAATCCCAACCTGTGTATTAACTATAGCTTCTTCCCTGTTGGAGAAACCAGACCACTGATCCTGGGCGTCAACGGCCCGGACCTGATAAAAGTAATTACCATTTTCGCGATAATCGATCAGATATGAATTTTCGGTAATATCTGAGGCCAATACAATTTCATTATCGAATGATTCAAGCGGATAGATATCATCGAAATATATCCCTTCCTCGTTAACAGCCCCATCAGTGATGTAAGCCAATTTAACCATGACCGCCATACCGATATAATCATCCAGGGGAAATTTGGCCTCAATCCACTGATTGTCCGATGAACCGGTAATACCATTACCGTGGTTTTGACTGTGCGGATTGGAATTAGTGGTGATATTGCCGGGAATATTTGAATATGTGACGCCGCCATCCGTGGATAGCTCGACATACGCGTAATCCCAGCCATCTTCGATACTGTACCAGGTAAAGAAAGTCAGAGTATCACCTGCCACCACGGAAATAGGATCGTTCATGACCGCATCGCCATGATAACTCGATTGACTTCCGGAAAATAGGCTGTGGCTGTTTGAATGATAGCGATTGGTTCTTAGCGCAAAGCCATTTAGCTGCCATAAATCGGAGCCGGATTCCAAATCATCAGGGATTCTGGACAGGCCCGATTTTTCCACCAGTTCGAAAGCCACTGCCGGATTTTCTACATCGTCATGTGTCCAGCTTACAGTATAAGTACAGGTATCGACTTCGCCGATAGGACTTAGAATGGGCGCGGCCGGCGGCGCGATTGTATTAAGATTACTGGCCATCAGTGAAATGTATTTGCCTAACGGCAATAGCTGAGCGTTAATCTGAGGGATTCTGTACGCGGGCGGCCAAAAGCCATCTTGCGAACTTCCGGTCTCGACAACCACCGACAATATCCCCTGATCGCCGTATTGCCAATCGGTAGCTTCACCATTGGCGTAGTAGCCCAGAGTCTCCCAGCAGGTACCGGGAGTATAGCCGGTTAACGCGGCCGCCGAATCACCGATAGCCACAAAAATATTATGATCCGGCGTATAGGAACCATTATAGCTGTATGGATATAAAAACCAGTTGCCGTAAGTATGCCCATTCAAAATAAATTTAAAATCGCGCGAAATAATAAAATCTCTGACAGCTTGCGTCTCCGGTTCGGAAAATCCCGAGGGGCCGCGATAGGTTTCATCGCTAGGATACGGTGAGGAGCCGCTATTATCGTAACCCCACATATAGCCCCAATTTCGATTGAGATCGACACCGCCTCCGGACCGGCGGTTCTTACGCCACATGCCGCCGCCGTTGGGGTTGGTCTGACGGTTATATTCATAGCCATCCGGATTGACTACCGGCAAAAAATATAATTCCCGATTATTAATAATCTCGGTTGCCTCATCATCGGTTCCATAGTTTGTTAAAAGCCAGGTAATATAATTAAGCTGCCAGGCCCAACTTTCCGGTTCGCGGGCGTGAATCAAGGAGTTATAGAACACTTCAGGTTCGTCCTCGTCGATTTGAACATTATCGGATATTTTAAAAACCCATAACGCCCGACCTTCCCATGAGGCGCCGATCGAATCCCGGGCCGATACCAGATTTGGGTAATTGGCATGCAAAGCATCGATAGTATCGAGGATTTCCGAAAAAGTCAAGAAACCGCCCATTGTGGTTGTTAACGGATATCGACTCTGATAAAACGCGACCAGATCTTCATGGATGATTTCATAATGAAAACCACCGGCTTTTAATTGAGAGATATCCTCCGGATAGGCAACTATATCAGCGTAATCATCATCGACATAGGCTATGTCAAGGTGAAGTCCCGCCAGATTAAGTATGTCCGATTTATCGATCAGATATACCCGCGCCAGCGATGGGTTCACATCGGCTTGAACGGCAGACATACAAACGGCCAGAATAATCGCCGTTAAAATCAACATCATCGTTTTTCTCATTACAACTCCTTCGCTTATACCAGAATAAATATATTCCTCGAAGCTTTTGTTCCCTTCCCGGATATAAATATAATAGATAAACTCATTTAGTCAATTGATATAAAAAAATAAGGGCCGATCTCCAGCCCTTAATCAACTTGTCTGTTCGATTTATATTCAAATCGCCAAACCATCCTGGGCGATATTCTCATTTGTCGGAATCCAATCCAGAATGAAAGGGAATTTTTTCTTGTAGCTTTGCGCCAAATTGCAAAATGGCTCCAATTCCGATGTTGGCGGTTCCTGCGAATTGACCTGGCTGATCACATCGAAGCTATTGCCATATATTTCGATACGTTTATCTACGAATAAATGAGAATTTAATTCGATAAATTCCAGAAGCGCCAGAAGGCTGGCATATTCGCACTCGTCATAATCCCCTTTGTATTGGCCTCTGAATTTAATCCCCAAATCAGGTATAGCAAAACTGACATAACCGTTGAATTGCTCGTCATTGTCCTGTGGCCTGATAAAACCCTGAAAAAAACATCTCATACACGGCCTCCTTTTTCAACTTGCCAATTTTAATGACATTTATCGCAAAAGGTATGCCTTGAAAAAATATATAAATACTAAAATAATGAGGCCGTTTAATACCATATATAAATATGTTAATAACATATCTTACAATAAGTTATAATACCATAAAAAGTAAAAGCCCGAGTGCGTGAAAGCCCTGATTTCCTTGAAGGAGGTTTTTGGTTAGCACTAATTAAATAGCTCCTGCAAATACTTTCACACATCGGGCAAAAATATTAATCGTATTATTCGCCTAATAACGTCTTCTGACTGATATTTTATTTTCGACAAATCTGCCTTTGCGCTTAGGTTAATTTCAATATTCAATTCAAAAACATATCAGCCGTCTTCCGCCGATACCCGCTGCACAGGCAATATCTCCTTGACCCTCCAATATTACCCTTTTGGCCAGTCCCCTTATCTATTATTTATTTAATTTAACAGTTATATTAGTTATTTTGTTCCATAACCGGTTGGCTGTCAAGCGTTATTTCAGCAACAGACAGCGCCGGGACTCCGTAAAATCTCCCGCCTGGAGCTTATAGAAGTACATACCCGATGGTAAATCCCCGGCATGCCAGACAATCGAATGCGAGCCGGCCAGCTGGTTTCGCCGGGCAAATGTCTCAACCCGGCGGCCTAAAATATCGTAAATATCGATTGTCACATCGGATGTTTTAGCCAACTCATAAACAATCGTCGTTGAGGCGTTAAAAGGATTGGGATAGTTTTTAATAAGCGATGATTTATCCGGTAGCGCGGTCCGCCCATCATCATCGATATTGACCGGCGCGAATTCATGCAGGATCTGGTTTAATATCTCGGATGAAGCCGGCTCTTCAACGTAGTACAATGGGAATTCCAGCAAAGCGGTGCTAAAATTTTCGCCGTGATGAACCAGCGCTATCGGCCGTCCGTCCAGAGAAGAAGTATCAGGTTCGACCGCGACATAATTATAGATTATTTCGGATGAATCAAACGGCGCCAGCGCTCCGATACCGAATAGGCGGCCGTCGTTTTGGTCGCCCGGGTTGATTATTCTGTTGGCCCTGACTGTGTCGACCGCGAAATCCGGATATGATGCCGAAAGCGCTTGACCGCCGACAAATTCCGTGTTCAGCGCATGAGGGTATTCGACGGCATCAAGATTGAAATACCTGTATTGGAAATCGTTTTGCTGGAAATCCAACACCCCCTCAAAACTGTAAGAGACAGCGTGTTTAGGCCCGGCCATAATTAATTTCCCGCCGTTATCGAGGTACTCGCTGAACAGGTCATAATATAACGCGAAGTTCAGGTTATCGCGAAGCAGGTCTTTGCACCATATTACGATTTCATATTGCGATAATTCGATTAGATTGTAGGGTCTTTGAGTTGTGATAGTAAATTCATAAGATGTATTTTCCAACAATTGATAATAAAATGTCATCATTAAATCATAATCAGGATTTGTCTGGGGATTATAAGAATTC
>CAZFSN010000195.1:0-6007 GCA_964521815.1 uncultured Ignavibacteria bacterium
CCCCGATTGAAAATCCATTTGTACAGCTGACGGCCGGAATAGGGCTTTTTGCCCAATTCCACCGCCAGGTTTAGCATATCCTCCAGAGATAATTCTTTCAAGTTTATTTTGGCCGCCTCGGACATAGCAAAACGATAATCATTACTCGATGGAAAAGCAACTTTTCATATCAGATGAGTTTTATCTTGCCAAATATTTCGAAAAGGCCTAATCTTTTGTTATGCGAGTCGCCTTTGTCCAGACCAATCCCCAATTCGGCAAGCCCGATATAAATATCGAAAAAGCGCTGGCTTTGATGAAATCGAAACCGGCCGATTTATATGTCCTGCCGGAATTTTTCAATAGCGGCTATATTTTCGTTTCGCAAAAGGAAGTTGCCGATTTGGCCGAAACGGCGGGTGAGGGGAAGACATTTCTGGCGCTATCGGAATTTACCAAATCCAGCGACTGCGCCATAGTCTATGGCTTTCCCGAAAAAGCCCCTGAAGGATATTATAATTCGAGTTTATTTATTGATAATAAAGGTAATTTTAAGTTATACCGTAAAATCCATCTCTTTTTTGAGGAGAAAACCTATTTTTTACCGGGAAATTTGCCATTTAATACGGTTTCTTATCGTAACGCGCGAATCGGCATGATGATTTGTTTCGACTGGATATTCCCCGAATCGGCCCGTTGCCTGGCTTTATCCGGCGCCGATATTATCTGCCATCCGGCCAACCTGGTACTGCCTTTTTGTCAGGACGCGATGATAACCCGGTCTATCGAAAACCATGTATTTACGGTGACAGCTAACAGGATTGGCGAGGAGAATCGCGGCGGCAATAGCTTCAAATTTACGGGCAAAAGCCAGATTACGGATTGCAATGGCAATGTTATTTATCGTGCCGATGATAATAAAGAAGAAATATTCGTTGCCGATATAGATATTGAAATAGCAAGAGATAAAAGGGTTAACGATTTTAATAACTTATGGCATGATCGCCGAGTTGAATATTATCATAGTTTAGGGGAAAAATCAAATGGCATCACCCAATAGAGTTTTAGTAATCGATGATGAACCTGAGATTACGGAAATCATAATGGCTTTCCTGTCAAACGCCGGCTATCAGGTGGAAATCGAAAATTCCTCAATCGAGGGCTTGGCCAGAGCCAAAGCATCAAAGCCGGATGTTATTTTACTGGATATCATGATGCCGGTTATGGATGGCTATGAGGTTTGCGCTCAACTCAAGAAAGACCAGCAAACCGCTCAAATACCGGTGCTGTTTCTAACCGGCAAAGATGCCAAAGATGATGCCGGTATGTCGTTTCAATCGGGCGGAGACCTGTTTATCAAGAAACCGTTCTCCTGCGAAAGACTGCTCAACATGGTGAAAATGGTTTTAATCTCGATTAACAGATAAACCCGATTTTACACCAGCTTTTAATAACGGCTCGTCAGCGGGCCGTTTTTTTATTCAACAAATATTTATATAAAGTCATTTGGCTCGCAATGGTTTTAAAAGGCTGTCATTGCGGGAAGTCCGTAGGACGACGCGGCCGTCAAGGCACCCCCGTGTAATCTGTATGTTTTTCGGTACTATCACCCTTTATTTGCCTGCGTGACCCCGTCAGGTCACAAGGTCACACCCATGCGGGCACGACCTGACGTAACTTGTATGATAGTAACATTTGAACCATTTTTATTTTTATTATCACTTGACCCAACGCTTCGATGACAGTTATAATCGAAACGATGAAAAAAATAGCGGTTCTAATAATAATACTAGGTTTGGCAGTCTTTGCCTCGGCGGATAACCTTCCCCGACCCCGTGGTTACCTAAACGATTTCGCCGGCGTGGTGGATGGCGCCAGCGCTCAACAAATCGAATCAGCCTGCGCCTCGATCGAACGCAGCACCGGTGTGGAAATCTCAGTTATAACTATCGAAAGCCTGGATGGCTCTACTATCGAACAAGAGGGCTTACGCTATCTTGAGGGTTGGGGAGTCGGGAAAAAAGGCAAGGATAACGGCGTCGTTATCATCGTAGCCATTAAAGATCGCAAGATTAGAATAGAGACAGGCTATGGCATGGAAGGTATCCTGCCGGATAGCAAAGCCGGCGAGATTATCCGGTATGATATCACGCCGCGATTCAAACAGGGCGATTATGGAGGCGGTTTGCTAGCCGCTGTCTATAAAATCGGCAAAATTGCCGGCGGTGAAATCGTAACATATCCTAAAACACCGAGGCAAAATACCAGTATCGGCACTTACATATATTTTATCTTTTTTATTATTCTGATTATTTCATCTTTTTCGCGTCGACGCCGTGGAGGGAGCCTGGGACTTCTCTGGTTTCTAACAGGCTTCGGCATGGGGCGTTCCGGTGGCTGGGGCGGCTCCAGCGGCTGGGGAGGCGGTTCCAGCGGCGGTTCTGGAGGATTCGGCGGTTTCGGCGGTGGTATGGGTGGTGGCGGCGGCGCCTCCGGTGGCTGGTAAAAATGGAAGTCATTGCAAGGAGCGGAGCGACGCGGCAATCTGTCTAATTTTTTACAGATCATTGAAATAATATAAAATTTTTTGAAACTTTTATGGTGCATTGCACTATAATAATATATTAAGGAGACATGAGACTTGAAACTTATAAAAAGATATAAAAATCGACGTTTGTACGATACCGAAATGAAGAAAATCATCAAACTCGATGATATTCGCCGCTATGTCAATGATGGCGTCGAAATCAAGGTGATCGATAACGCCGATGGCAAAGATATCACGGTTCAGACTCTGGTGACCGTATTATCAAGTACTACCCGCGATGAGAAATCTTTAGACAAAAATAAGAAAATCATTAAACAACTTTTATTCGAAAAAGGAGGCGATGTTATGGACGCCATGAAAAAACTGATGCTGGCCGCTCTGGGCGCGGTGCATATTTCTAAAGAAAAGATGGAAGAAATATTCGATGAACTCGTCAAAAAAGGCGAAATGACATCCGGCGAAAAAGCCGAAGCCATGAAAAAAATGGCGGAAAAGATAGAAAATTCGGCGGAAAAAATAAAGGATACTATCGAAACCAAAGTCTCATCGGCCATCGAAAAGATCAATGTTGGCGCCAGGGTGAATGAATTAAACAAGAAAGTTGAAGAACTATCGGCCAAAATAGAGGAATTAAACAAAAAATTAAGCAGCTAATAGCCGATTTTCAAGTCCCAGGATAGTTAAGGGGCCGGGCGCGTTGGTTGAAATAGTCGTAATTTTCATATGATTTGTTGATAATTCATGTATTATTCGATAATATATATAGAATATTTTTCTTATTTAGTCATTTAAATAATGTCAGCGGGTGATTAATGGCTTTACCAAGACCGGATAAGAGTTTCCAAAACCTCAAACGATACCGTCAAATTGCCGGTGTTTTAGTCAGATACGGTTTTGGCGATTTGGTTTATCGAATGAACCTGATTTCGCCTTTAAAATCCGGCAAAGGCAAAAGAGAATCAAAAACGATTCCTAAAAGTACTCCCGTGCGCGTGAGATTGGCATTGGAAGAACTTGGCCCAACCTTTGTCAAACTGGGACAAATCCTTTCCACTCGCCCATTTCTCTTGCCGGTAGACTATATCATCGAACTTTCGAAATTGCAGGATCAGGTCGAACCCATGCCCTGGCTGTTGGCCTCTAATATACTGGTCCGTGAACTTGGCAAGCCGGTGGATGAATCCTTTTTGACAATCAATCAAGTGCCTTTAGCGTCAGCCTCGTTGGCCCAGGTGCATGAAGCGGTTTTGAAAGATGGCACTTCCGTGGTAGTAAAAATCCAGCGGGAGGGGATAAAGAAAATCATCGATTCCGATATGAGAATCCTTGTCGATGTCGCCGACTTGCTGGAGCGGAATATTCCCGAAAGCGATCAGTATGATCCTAAAGGTTTAGTCGAAGAACTGGCCAGATCAACTCAGAAAGAAATAAATTTCCTCAATGAAGCCCGTAACATCGAAATTTTTGCCGAAAATTTCAAGGACGAGCCTGTTATTAAAGTCCCCCGGGTCTACAGAGAATATTCGACCGCCAAAGTGCTGACTCTGGAAAAGATTACAGGGATTAAGATTTCCGAATTGGATAAGCTTAAACAGGCCGGCTATAACGCGGAACAAATTTGTAAGAACGGGTCGCGGCTTATCTTAAAGATGATATTCGAGGATGGCTTCTTCCATGCCGATCCGCATCCCGGAAACTTGTTCGTCTGTGAAGGCGAAATTATAGCGCCGGTCGATTATGGCATGATGGGAACCCTGTCCGAACGTCAGAAAAACGAACTGGCTGATTTGGTCATGACCGTCATGTCTCAAGATACGGGCGCGATTATCCGAACCCTGCAAAATAGCGGAGTCATTCCCGAACAAGCTAATATCAGAGTATTGGATCAGGAATTAAGCGAACTGATCGTGAAATATTATAAAATGTCGTTGTCTCAAATAGATATGAAAACCGCTATGGATGATTTTTTCATGGTCGCGCATCGCCATCAGATTAAATTTCAGGCGGAATTCATGCTTCTTGGTAAAGCTTTGATGACATATGAGGAATTGGCCCGGGTGCTTTATCCTCATTATAATTTCGTAGCGGAAATTGGGCCATATTTGAAAAAACTCACCGCCCGCAAATTCCGGCCGGCGAATTTCGTTAAAGATTTATTACAGATTGTCAATGAATTACGCTGGGTCCTGGTCGAATCACCCCGTGCCTGGCGTCAGATCAGCGATAAACTCAGCGCCGGGAAATTACAGGTCCAGATGCGGCATTTAGGACTGGAGACTTTTATCAAAGAGATGGACCGATCCTCTAACCGTGTGTCGGTATCCCTTCTGGTTGCGGCCCTGATCGTGGGATCATCTATGATAATGACAGTCGATAAAGGCATTATGGTGTTCGATTTGCCGGTACTGGGTTTGATCGGTTACCTGTTTGCCGGGATGCTGGGTATATTGCTGGTTATTTCTATCTTACGGTCCGGTAAGCTTTAATAAGTGATAATTTACCGCGATGTTTAAATTCCGGTCAGATTCTTACAGAAACATTTTAGTGTATTATAAGTTAATCATAGATAAAGTTGTTGCCCGAAAGCCGAATATTTTATAATTTAGTGCTTCGGAGAGAAAAATATGAGTTTTGATAATCTTGATAATCGCGAAATAAATATCCTTAAGGCTTTAATTGATCATTATATCAATACCGCCGAGCCGGTGGGTTCGCGAACGCTTTCCAAACAGCATGATATCAATTTGTCATCGGCCAGTATTCGCAATACCCTGAAAGACCTGGAAGAAAAGGGCTATATCACCCAGCCGCATAAATCGGCCGGCCGCGTGCCGACAAATTTGGGCTACCGAAACTACGTGGATTACCTTTTGATGCCCGAAAAGTTATCAGCCTCGGAGAAGAAGTTCATTCGTGACAAGATGAAAACCGAGTTTACGGCTGTCAGCCAGATACTTGAACAGACTTCCAGAGTTCTCAGCAATTTATCCCAACAGCTTGGCGTGACCCTTACGCCGAAATTCGATTCCGCGATTTTGACCAAGCTTGAAATCATTCCGGTCGCGTCAAACAGACTGATGGTGGTTTTAGTTGTCAAATCCGGCTTAATCAAGTCAATTTTAATCGAAGTCGAATCTAACCTGCCCGATCTGGCGATTAATGAAACTGTCGAAGTCCTCAATGAGCGCTTATGTGGATTGACACTAGAGCAGATTAAAAGAACAATTCGCGACAGGGTCAAAAATACCACCGCCGGCGATCCCAAGCTGATAAAACTATTTGTCGAGGGCCCCGAGGAAATATGGGAATTTCCCTCGGATGAAAACCTTCATTTTGGCGGCGCGGCCAGTTTGCTTCAGCAGCCGGAATTTAAAAATCCGCAGGAAATGGCCAAAATGGTACAATTAATTGAGGACCGAAAAGCTATTTATCAGATGCTAAGCGATACCGGCATATCCGAAGGAATTACGATTACTATCG
>CAZFSN010000196.1:0-5990 GCA_964521815.1 uncultured Ignavibacteria bacterium
CCCATTACTCGCCATATTTTTTGGATCAGATGATTAGTGTGGTCACGACCTCGACAGTTATCGCCTATACTTTTTACACGCTTTCGCCCGAGGTAAAGGTGAAATTCGGGACTGACAATTTGGTATTTACCGTTCCGCTTGTTTTATATGGCATATTTCGATACCTCTACCTGGTTCATCAAAAAGAACAGGGAGGCGATCCCACGAAACTATTGATTACCGATTGGCCGTTATTAACATGTGTTGGTTTGTGGATTATTGTGGTACTGGTAATTTTTCAATTTAGGTAGGCAAAGATGAGCAATAAGGCTAAAGTCGCCGTTCTGAAAACCTCGCCGGCGGCAGTATTAGATGATTATATCAAAGCCGGTGAGATAGCCGGTTTGAAAGAATCGCTGGCGCCAGATTCAGAAACGATAATTAAGGATAATATCTCCTGGCATCTGCCGTTTCCCGGGGCTAATACGGTTCCCTGGCAACTGGAAGGGGCGATTAAGTCGCTTTATAGCGCGGGACTTGATAAGCTTGTAGCGGTTCATAACGATACGGTTGTAACCAATCCGTACGTGGGTGGAAGACTTTTAAAGCTCAAGCCGATTTATGAGAAATACAAGATCCCCGAGCGATATAACAACGACCCTAAAGACCTGAAATGGTCGATCTACAAGCCCAAGGCCAGGATGCTGGTTTTAGACAAGATATTTCCTGATGGCATAAATATCCCCGAGTTTTTTCACGGCAAAAATATCGTCCATCTGCCGACTGTTAAGACACATATTTATACTACCACGACCGGCGCCATGAAAAACGCCTTTGGCGGGCTTCTAAATACGCGTCGTCATTATACTCATTCGGTTATCCATGAGACGCTGGTCGATCTTCTGCATATACAAAAAGAGATTCATACCGGTTTATTCTGTTTTATGGATGGTACAACCGCCGGGTCCGGGCCGGGACCCAGAACTATGACTCCCCATGTAAAAAACTATATCCTGGCTTCGGCCGATCAAGTGGCTATCGACGCGATCGCGGCTAAAATGATGGGTTTTGAGCCGCTGAAAATAAAATATATGGCATTAGCCCATGATGCCGGTCTGGGCTGTGGTAATCCCCGGGATATAGAGGTAATCGGGGAGGATGTTACCGACGTAAATTTCAACTTTCCGGTTGGCGATAATCTGGCTTCATCGGTTGGCGATATATTCTGGTTTTCGCCGCTGAGATTTTTACAAAAACTTCTATTTCACACGCCGCTGGTCTATATTTTTATTTTCGGTTCCGCTTTTTATCATGATCATTTATGGTATCCTTTCAGAGGGAAGAAGATATTTAATACCTGGCTAAATGAAACCGAATGGGGCCGGCTTTTCCGGGAATATCAGTGATAGAGAATTGTTATGTAAATATTAAACACGTCATCGCCGGGCTTTTTGCGAATTATCATAATATTGACAACATAAAAGGCCGACAGGGGAGTCTTTTTATGGGTATCGCCTTTTATGCGGATACTAATTTGTTTATCTTTTAAACATCTTTTGGCGAATGGATATGTTATTATTTAAGAGTTTTGATATAATAGTCGAAAAATATGTTAGATAAACGGATTTACATATATGCCAATTGGCAATCGGCAGAGAATTCACAAGGATGTGAGTAAATGGCTTTGGCTAAAAAACAAAGTGCGACTAATTTTCTTAATCCCGGCGGCGATATTGAGACGGCGATAAATTTCGCATTAGGCGATCCTTTCAGAAACGCTTTCATTATTTCCAATCTGACCCAGCTTAAAAATGATTGTAGTCTTGTGATAAAACAGTCCGCGAGTGGTGATCCGATAGCGGCCAGCCTGTATAAGGATTTGCCATTCAATGCGGTCGCTTTGATGGTGGAGACGGCGAAAGATTTGAACGGACTGCTGGCGGAACTGGCTTCTAAAAACACTCAACTCCGCGATAAACCGGTTTATGGTCTTTATAACACGAAAACGACGATGCTTATTGAAAAATGCTTTAAGGTGACAGAAATGACCCCTGAAGTAAAAATGACCATCGGTAATATCGAAATTCCGGAAATCGATTATGACGACAGCCTTTATCGGCTGGAAAGATTAACTATTCAGGATATCGTGCAAATTTCCCATCTATATGGATTAGTGCCGTCGATGGCCTGGACGCCGAGAGCTTTGACCTTGGGTCCGTATTTTGGTGTTTATCACGATGAGCACCTGGTCAGTATAGCCGGCGTTCATTTCGCTATCGAGGCGGTGGCTGAAATAGGCAATATAGTTACTCATTTCAAACATCGAAGGCAAAACCTGGCTTATTTGTGCACGAAGGCGGTAGTCGATAGTCTAAGGAATTCCTGCGAAAATATATTCCTGTGCGTATTCGCGGATAATGAATCGGCTATCAGGCTATATGAAAAGATGGGTTTTGTTAAGTCGGAAGATTTATACTTGGTCCAGTACTATATTTAAAATCAAGTATTTACAATCAAGGATAAAGTCAAAAATAGAGATATAAGTTATTTAAATCCTGGTAGTTATCAATCGGTTATTAATTTCTTGAAACGCAATGCGGATTCCAGAATCGGGCAAACGATGCCTTTATCGATTTCCCTGAACGCTTTTGCTCTTAATGGATCATATACCAGTTTGGCAACGCGCTTACAGCCGAAGTTTTCATTGACCATTTTAGCCGCGGCAATATTAGTATTTTCTGAGTTTGTTGCCGCCACGAAAGCATCTTCCGCGCCAAAATTGAGTTTTTTCAGGAGTTCTAAATCCGTGCCGGAGCCGACGATCTTTTGGCCTTTAAAACTTTGAGAGAGGCGATTAAAACCATCGGGAGTGATATCGACTACTATTACCTCGTGATTCTCTTTTTCCAGCATGTCGGCCAGAATAGAACCGATTTTGGATGCCCCCATAATAAGTACGCGCACGAAACACCTCCTTACTGCAGGCATAGGCATTAATTATTGTGTTTATCGGAATGTTTCATAATAAATATAGATAATCTTGCATTATTTATTATTTAGGGAAATTAAGGAAGGGATCCCAAATTAGCGAGAGATTACTGCCTGAGATATTAATTTAAAAGCTATTGTCATGTGACATAAGATGATATGAATGAATAAAATATTATAATTTCGCGAGAATTTTTTATAATATTTGCTTGACAATTATATTTTATTTCTTTAAATGGTGAAACTATGTTGACGATATTAGTGAAATTCATCACAATCTGAGGGTGAGAATTGACGGGTTTCGGTTACGGTATCTTAGGCATATTTTTATTAATCGGCATCATATTCGTCCTGTTCGCGATATTTTTTTCAGGTCTTATCCGGCCCAAACGTCCATCAAAAGTAAAACTCGCTAATTATGAATGCGGCGAAGCTCCTATGGGCGGCGCCTGGATTCAGTATAATGCCGGATTTTATATTTTCGCTTTAATATTTGTCATCTTCGATGTTGAAGTAGTTTTCCTGTTCCCTTGGGCGGTGGCATTCAAACAGCTTGGCCTATTCGCGTTAGTTGAAATGTTTATTTTCTTGCTCATTCTTATAATCGGTCTGGCCTATGCCTGGAAAAAAGGAGCCTTGAAATGGGTGTAATCGAAAAGGTACCGGCTTATATAGAGAAAATCCCCGGCGGCAGCATATTAATTACCAGTGTGGAGGATATCTTGAACTGGTCGCGGGCCAGTTCGCAATGGTATCTGCTTTTTGGGCTGGCCTGTTGCGCTATCGAGATGATGGCTACCGGGGCTTCCAGATACGATTTCGACCGTCTGGGCATGATTTTCCGCGCCTCGCCCCGCCAGGCCGACCTGATGATGGTCTGTGGTACGGTTACTCATAAGATGGGCAAAAGGGTTAAGATGCTTTATGATCAAATGGCCGATCCGAAATACGTTTTGGCTATGGGCGGATGCGCCTCCAACGGCGGCCCGTTTTATTACGATAGTTATTCGGTTTTAAAGGGCGTCGACAAGGTTATTCCGGTCGATGTTTATATTCCCGGCTGTCCGCCTCGTCCGGAATCGCTGATGCAGGGGACGATGAAGATCAGGGAAGTGATTAAGCAGCAGAAACTAAGGGATTTCGCCGGCGATAAGCCGATGGCATAATCAGCAGATGACCAAAGCAGAGATCGAGAAGAAACTTAACGCCGCTTTCGGCCAATATATAGAAATTCAACCGCTGGAACAACCCGAACCATTCGTTTATATCAAGTTGGAAAAATACGTAGAATTCTGTAAATTCTTAAGAGATGATCCCGACCTGGCTTTCGATTTCCCGTTCCAAATGGGCGGTTCTCATTTTGAAGACAGGTTTGAGATATTCGTTTGCCTGGCCTCACATAAATATAAGCATGAAATGGTGGTTAAAGTTAAGCTTTCTCTCGATGACCCGCAGGTAAAAACCCTGTCGGGAATCTGGCAGGTGGCCGATTGGTACGAATTGGAAATGATGGAATTATATGGCATAAAAGTGATCGATCATCCCGATCCCCGACCACTGCTATTATATGAGGGCTGGGATTATGGCTATCCGATGAGGAAGGGCTGGACCGGACCGGATTTTATACCGATGCCGGATAAATCAATAGGCGCCGATGAGTGATTTAATCATAAATAAACAGCTGACCGAAGAAGAATTTATTATCAATATGGGGCCGCAGCACCCATCCACGCACGGTGTATTACGCTTGCTATTGAAAATGAAAGGCGAGTTTATCAAGGATTTAACGCCTGATGTCGGTTTTCTTCACCGCGCTATCGAGAAAATTGCCGAAAACCGCACCTACGCTCAGTTCATGCCGTTTACCGATAGAATCGATTACTGCGCCTCGATGCCCTGTAATTTAGCCTGGGCCGTCGCGGTTGAGAAATTGGCCGGAATAGAAGTACCCCCAAGAGCGCAATATCTTCGGGTTATCATGACCGAACTGAACCGAATCGCGTCGCATCTGATCTGGCTGGGCACGATGTCTTTGGACCTCGGCGCGTTCACGCCGTTTTTGTACGCTTTCCGCGAACGGGAGCGAATTCTGGATATGTTCGAGATGACCTGCGGCCAGCGGTTGACCTATAACTATATGAGAATCGGCGGCGTATCCCAGGATATTTCGGCGGATTTTATCAGGCGAGCCAAAGAATTCACCAAAGATTTCCGTAATAAGGTGGATGATTACGAAGCCCTGCTTACCTATAACCCGATCTTTTTAACCCGTACGAAGGATATCGGAATTTTGCCGGTGGATGTAGGTTTAAGCTATGGCGCATCCGGGCCAACACTGAGAGGCTCCGGTCACGAATGGGATTTACGGAAAGTGCATCCGTATTCATCGTATGATAAATTCGAATTCAATATTCCCCTCGGTACAAAAGGGGATGTCTGGGATAGGTATATCGTCCGTATCAGAGAGATGCGTGAATGCTGTAAGATCGTCGATCAAGCGGTTGAAGGTTTGCCTGAAGGCGATATTAAAGCCAAAGTGCCCGGACAGTTCAAGCCGAAAGCCGGCGAGGTCTATTCGAGAATCGAAGCGCCGCGCGGTGAGATGGGTTATTATATTATAGCCGATGGCACGACCAAGCCATATCGTGTTAAAATCCGCACTGCTTCGTTTTCCCACGTTCAGTTGATGAAATATCTTTGCGTCGATTGGAAAGTCGCCGACCTGGTGGCGATATTCGGTTCACTCGATGTGATATTACCGGAGGTCGATCGCTGATGCTGGAACTCACCGGTCTGGTCGCCTGGATTGCCGCTATTGTCAATGGCCTGGGATTGCCGCAGATTATTTCTGAAATTATCCTGATGGTCCTGGCTATCGTCGCTATAGTCGTATTCCTGTTGATAATGTGTCTATTTTTAGTCTGGTGGGAACGTAAGGTATCGGCCCATTTTCAGGACCGTCTTGGCCCGATGATGACCGGCTGGCATGGCTGGATACAGACTGTCGCCGACGCGCTGAAGCT
>CAZFSN010000197.1:0-5941 GCA_964521815.1 uncultured Ignavibacteria bacterium
TGGGCGTATGATTATTCCAGCGGTAGTTCTCTGGTGGAACTCGATCACTATAGCATGAGCGAAGCTACGAATGATATTGCTTACGAGGATGGTTATGTATTTTTAGCCGGCCAGACCAAGGTAAGTGTTTTTAGCTTCTAATTAAATCAAGTCCGATCCGCTATTATCAGGCTTGCATAAATTTCCAGCGAGGGCGGGAATCCTTTATCGTCCCGTAAAGCGCTATCGGGATCGTCAGGAATAAAGAGGCTATGTTAAAAGTTGATATTAATAGATTATCAACGCGCTACATGATTGGAACAGATTGCTTCGTCGCCTTTCGGGCTTCTCGCAATGAGTTCACAAATCGGTCATTGCGAGGAGCGAAGCGACGTGGCAATCTGTTTGCCTTATGACACAGCCTCTCATCCCTTAATCACTATTTTCAAACTATTTCGCTCGAAATACTCTATCACGGCCCCTGCCAGTACCGACGCGCCCAGCGGAATCGCTTTCTCGTCGATTTTAAATTCCGGGTGATGCCAGGGTTTATCAGCGCCGATACTTTTATTGCGAATTCCCAGAAGGAACATCGCGCCGGGTACTTCCTGCAAGTAGCAGGCAAAATCCTCCGCGCCCATTCCCGGACGGTCCTTTATCATAATCGCGTTTTTGCCGTGCATCCGATTGATCACGTTGCTTAATATATCGATTATTTCCGGATTATTGCTTAAAACCGGATAGCCAACCCGGTAGTCCAGCGCTGATTTGGCTCCGAAAGTTTTGCAAATACCATCGCCGATTTTTTTGATCATATCCGGCATCTTATCACCGAGCTTTTTATCCAATACGCGGGCGGTGCCATAAAGCGTGACTCTATCCGCGATTATATTACGGGCCGTGCCGCCTTCGATACGGCCGATAGTCACAATCACCGGATCAAGCGGATTGACCTGACGGGATGGTATGGTCTGCAAAGCTGTTACCAGATGAGAGGCCACGACGACCGCGTCGACCGTTTCGTGAGGCCTGGCCGCGTGCCCGGAACGACCGATGACAGTCAGGTTAAAATCATCGACCCGGGCCATCATCGGACCTTTCTTTAAGCCGATTTTGCCGACCGGAATAGTGGGATCGACATGCAGGCCGAGTATAGCGTGAACATCGGGATTTTTCAGCGCGCCGGCGGCTATCATCGGCAAAGCTCCTCCCGGCGGCTCTTCCTCTGATGGTTGAAACAGGAATTTCACCGAACCGTTTAAATCATCTTTGAATGCCGAAAGGATTTTCGCCGCTCCCCAGACCATCGCCATGTGAGCGTCATGGCCGCAGGCGTGCATGCAGCCTTTGTTTTTAGAGGCGAAAAAATCACCGGTCTTTTCGGTGACCGGCAAAGCATCCATGTCGGAGCGGATTGCGATGCAGGGCGATGTCTTTTTACCTTCGAGCATCGCTATTATGGATGTTCGCCACAAATCGGTGTTTACCTGCAAGCCGAGCTTTTCAAGCTGACTTGCTACTGATTTTTTGGTCTCGAATTCTAAAAGCGCGGTTTCGGGTATTTGATGAAGATGGCGCCGCATATTTATCATCTGGCCGGCGAATTTCTCGCTTAGCTTTTTAATTTTGTCATACATTGAAAAAGCTCCTTTGTCCGGTCAATTGTAATTCCTGTTTCAACTCTAAAACCGATTTTATTTATATCTGATGATAATCCGGAGAAATAAAAAATCAAATAAAACATGGAAGAGTTATTGGCTGATCCCATATACCTGTCTGGGGCAGAGATATTCCGGAAATTGATCGATTAACTTCTTACGAATCAAATAGCAGAGATGACATTCGCTTACATAGCTGTCGCCCTCGGGTAAGCCATATACCCGGGCTAGTTCGGCCGGACCGCCTTTTAGTAGCGGGCCGATAATCGGGTGTTTACGCGGTTCGTATTCAGCCATAATTTGAGCCAGCGGTTTTTTCCAGATATTGCCGATAGACAGACCCTGACAGACCATCACCTCACCGAATGGATCGAGATGGACCCGGCCCGGGTCTTCAAGATTCTCTTGCGTGCATTCGGTGAAACAATCGAATTTGCGACGCGGCAGACCCTTCGTAAGCTTATCCACGGCACGGCCTTTAAAAACGACATCGCCGCCGATAACCGGCTCACCTTTTCGACCTTTGCCTTTTATCACGACCACCGGCTTGCTGATACAAATAGAGTCCGCCGGCATCCCGAGTTTTTTCGCGACTTTATAAGCAATCGTAGCAGGGCTACTTTCGGGATCATCACTGTGAAATTCATCGTTTGATACCGATAAATCATCGATACCTATTTCAACCAGCGGCCCCAGCCATAATTCGGCGTCGCGTTCGGAATTGGCCCAGTAACAGTTAGTGACAATAGAACGTCTCAGATTCAGTTTCTTGGCCACGCGAAGTGTTTCCAACATTAGCGGATAGAATAGAAACGGCTCGCCGCCTTCGATACAGATCGATCCGATACCGGCCTCAATACCCTGTACTATGGCTTTTTCAACTTGTTCAATGGTAAAAGTACCCTCCATATTCGACCCGCAATACAAGAAACAGTGATCGCATTCGTAGAGACATTTGTAAGTTAAAAGAAAATGCAAGCCTTTCAACATAGCGCTAAAATAAATAATTTCCGATGAAAAGGCAAATGATAATCCAACAAGAGTTTCCCCGTATTTTTATCCAATTTGTAGGTTGGATTCCAAAATGAGAGAAGCAAACGAGGAAACCCGGCACTTTTCTTATTTTTTCCTTCTTACTCTGCCGATTATGCAATCGTAGACTATAAATATTTCATTCGGTTGCGTCGCAAAATTGGTTTATTATTATTCATCAACAAAGGATTTGACGTCGTTTAGATAAAAGCATAACTTACGATTTCAAAAATTATTCAGGAGGAATGATGTCTGAGAAAAAGACGCCTTTTTACGATATTCACCGGCAACTCAATGCCAAGATAGTTCCGTTTGCCGGATATCTCATGCCGGTCATGTACGATTCCATCAACGCCGAACATCTGCGCGTCCGGTCAAAAGTCGGTATGTTCGATATTTCGCATATGGGAGAATTCACGGTCACCGGCCCCGGCGCGAAAGATTTTGTCCAGAAATTTGTGACCAACGATATCAACAAGCTAACTGAAAACCAGATAATGTACACTTGCATGTGTTACGAAGACGGCGGTATAGTCGATGATCTTCTGGTATATAATCTTAAAGATCATATTTTGCTCGTAGTTAATGGCTCCAATATAGATAAGGATTTCGCCCATATTCAAAAATACGCTCCAAACAATATCGAGTTGGTCAATCGCTCCGATGAGATCGCTTTAATCGCCGTCCAGGGGCCTTTAAGCCAGGCCGTACTGGGACGTTTGACCGATTACCCGCTTGATAATCTTAAGTATTACAACGCTGATTACGCCAAAATTGCCGGCGAAAATCTGCTCTTTTCACGCACCGGCTATACCGGAGAGGATGGTTTTGAAATTTATATCCCGTCATCTAAAGCGGTTAAAATCTGGGAGCCTATTTATAGGATAATCAACGAATTAGGCGGAAGCCCAATCGGCCTGGGTGCCCGCGATTCGCTTCGCCTGGAAATGAAATTCGCGCTTTATGGCAATGATATTTCTGCCACGACCAATCCGCTTGAGGCCGGTTTGGGCTGGGTAGTCAAACTCGATAAGGGCGATTTCATCGGCCGTGAAGCTATTAATCGAGTGAAAGAACAGGGACTTTCCAGGAAATTAATCGGTTTTGAGGTCGACGGTAAAGCCTTCCCCCGTCAGCATTATCTGATTTCCCATGATAATCGGCAGATCGGAGAGGTGACCTCCGGCGTATTTTCGCCATCCCTGCAAAAAGGTATAGGCATGGGCTATGTCGAAATAGATTACTCCAGGCCCGGATCGACATTCGAGGTCGAAATCAGAGGGAAGAAACTGCCGGCTACGGTTGTTAAGCCGCCATTTTATAAACGAAACAATTAACATCACTATTATTCATAAGGCACCGCCCGATACCGATACTCTTTTTAGATAATTGGGGGAATCGGTGATGGATATACTGACATTTTTCACGCCTGCCGAGATGGCCGGGCAGAAGCTTACAGCCGATACAGTAATAGTAATCGATGTCCTGTTGGGCACGACCACAATTTCAGCGGCTCTAAAAGCCGGCGCATCCGAAGTTATTACGGTGAGCGAAGTCGATGAAGCTGTTAAACTGGCCGACGAATTAGGCCGTAAAAATACTCTGATAGGAGGAAATCAGGGTATTAGTGAAATTAGCGGATTCGACATAAATGATTCTCCGGGCGAATATTCCTTAAATAAAATCCAGCGCAAAAACCTGGTTTACTGTTCGCCGGATATTGCCGGGGCTGTCACAGCCGCCCGGCTCGCGGGTAGAGTATTACTCGGCAGTTTCAATAACATGCAGGCAGTTCTCCAGAGCGCCGGTTCCCCTTCGACATTGCATATTTTATGCGCCGGGAAAGACGGGCGTTTTTCGTTAGAGGACGCTGTCTGCGCCGGGATGTTTATCCAGCAAATACTTAATAAAACTGAAGTAGATTTCAGCTTAAATGACGCGTCATCCACCGCCAGATATCTCTATTACCGTCATCATCGGAATATCCTCAGCATGTTGACGCAATCATCCTATGGCAGTTACCTGAGTCGACTTGGAAGGTATAAAGATATTGAATATGCCGGGATGATAAATATCGCTAATATCGTACCGGAATTATCGCCGGATAAGAGTCATTTTGCCCCGACTGTCAAGTTGGAAAAGATCCTTCAAAATTACTAATTATCTAAATTGACAACAATATTAAATATTTTCGCGTGCTGACGGGTCGTAAGCTGAAAGCCGTGGTCTGATAGCCATTTCAAATAAATGACTTTATCAAATTTGCTTTGGTTTTGGCATTAGATTATATTACTTTTAGAAATATGGTTATAATGGTAGAAGGATGATGATCAGATGGCCATAAAGCTTCAATTTGGTATTGTCGGATTGGGACAATCGGGCAAAACCACCGTTTTTAACGCGCTGTGTTCGGCTCATGCCAGCGTGGGTGATTATTCCTCGGCCAAAGCACCCAATATAGCTATGGTCAAAGTCCCTGAACCACGGGTCGACCGTCTGGCCGAGATATTCTCATCGGTAGCAAGGGTTTACGGCGAAATCGAGTTTGTCGATATCGCCGGGATGGCCTCGCAGGGTTCGACCAGCCATCAGGAATTAGCCGATAAGCTTAAGGATATCAGCTATATCCATGCTATCAGGATGGCGCAAGCGCTGCTGGTGGTGGTGCGCTGTTTCAATGATGATAATGTGCCCCATCCCCGCGGTTCGGTTAATCCGGCCCGAGATATCGCCGAACTGGAGTCGGAGCTTATGCTTATCGATCTGGTCCAAATAGAAAAACGAATCGAAAAACTGGAGCATTTCCTGAAAGTAAGACCATCCGAGGAAAACAAGCGCGAATTGGTTTTGATGAACCGCATGAAACAACATCTGGAAAACGAAAAACCCCTGCGCGAATTGGAATTTACAAAAGATGATAATCATGTACTATCCAGCTTCAGGTTTTTAAGCCAGAAACCGGCTTTGTACCTGTTGAACCTTAGCGAAGACCAGATCGGTCAGGCGGCCGAATTGGAAAAAAAGTTATCAACAGGAGCAGGCGGGAAAACAGCGATAACTTCGTTATGCGGCAAAATCGAGATGGAAATCGCGGCCCTGGATGAAGCTGACCGCCTTGAATTTCTTAAAGACATGGGCTTTGAGAAACCGGCTTCGGAACGGGTAATCCGCCGCGCTTTCGATCTTCTTGGCTATATCACTTTTTTAACCGCCGCCGAAAACGAATCTCGAGCCTGGCCCATTCCCAATGGTTACACCGCTTTCGATGCCGC
>CAZFSN010000198.1:0-5885 GCA_964521815.1 uncultured Ignavibacteria bacterium
ATCGAGCGGGGCCAAAATCGGCGGGCAGGGAGGATTTCGGTGAGGATTTTAGCAGGAAATTTCTTGTAAATTGCCGAAAATGTAAACTAAATAAGCACGATATAATGGCTACCGCCGCGATGCTGACAATTGAGGCCGTTAAAAAGTGCGTGGAATTGAATAAACTTAAAATCGATGAACTAATTTTGACCGGAGGCGGAGCTAAAAATCGTTTTTTCAAAGCGATGATTGAAAAATCATTGCCATCGGTAAAGATAACTTTGGCATCCGATTATGGGTATCCGGAGGATTATCTCGAGGCCATAAGTTTCGCGATATTGGCCAATGAGGCGATATGTTCAAACAGATATTCACTGAAAAATATCACCGGCGCGAAAAAAGCGGTCGTTCCTGGCAAAATCTGCCAGGCGTAATTGCTTTATTAATTATCGTTCTGGGCCTGTTTAATCCCTTATTCGGGCTTTCGAAAAAAAAGCCGCCGGTGAAATTCACATTTGATCGCCAGATAAGAGTGCATCTCGGGGGTGAAGATAGTCTGAATATCAGCACCTCCGGCGAGATGATAATCGAATGCTATCGCGATGGCAGCCGGGCGGAAATATATTACACATCTTCTGTAATAGACGTAAATTATTCGCGGGATGGATTGAGTATCGCCGATAATAACGGCACTTTGGCCCGAAAGCTATCTTCGGTGATATTTCGTCCCCGTTTCCCCAATGTCTTTATCGATTATGATGGAAAGCGGTATCGGGGCAATATCGAATGCGATGCCAACGGCGATTCCGGTTCAAAAATCCGGGTGTTCAACCTTATCAATATAGAATCTTATCTTAAAGGCGTTCTGCCCGGCGAAATAGGCGAACGGACCGAGGATGAATATGAAGCCGCCAAAGCGCAGGCGATCGCGGCCAGGACTTATGCTATCTGGCGCTTATCATCACAGAGGGATGATAAACATCTGAAGAACTCTATCGATGATCAGGTCTATCTGGGCGCGGGGGCGGAATTGCCGCTTCTGAACAAAGCCGTAGAGGAAACCGAGGGGTTAATCATGACTTATGATGGCCGGCCAATAGCCGCCTATTATCACGCGGTCTGTGGCGGTTCGACCGCGCCGATCGAAAAAGTCTGGGACAGCGAAAAACTCCCCTATCTGAAAGGCTGTGTCGATGGCGATTACTGTCAATGGGCCAAGACGTTTTTTTGGAATGAGACTTTTGACGCCAAACAGCTTCATGATAATATTAGCGCCTATCTCAATAAACAGGGGGAACTGCCTAAAAAGGGTTTCGGCAAGATAACCTCGATTAAGTTTGAGAAGGATTTTTCTATCGGCCGAATGATCGAAATGAAAATTAAAACGACCACCGGCGAGTTTAAAATCGAGTCGGACCAAATTCGCCGGGCTTTAAAACGCCCTTCAAGCCCCGGTTCTATATTGCCCTCAACCAGGTTTAACGCCCAGGTATTGAAATCGAAAGGCTCAATCAGCGGTCTGGAAATCGTTGGGGCCGGTAATGGCCATGGCATAGGCATGTGCCAATGTGGAGCGATCGGCCGGGCCAGATCGGGCGCCAACTATGAAGAGATTCTCAATACATATTATTCCGATATTGTCATTGAAAAAATATACTGATAATAGCCGGGTTTTATTTCGGTCAGTAAATACTTATAATAATTCGTTATAATTAAGCCGGTACTTTTTCTTGAGGGTTGGCCGTGGTGGAATCTATACTGTTTGTAAGCTTCATAGCCAACCGTTGAATTTTCAACGCGTCTTTTTCTATTTTGGCTAATTTATTCGAAATACTTGTTTTCTCTTTTGAACCATCTTGAATCAATAGTTGGGTATTTCCGATAATCATGGTCAATAGATTGTTTATTTCATGACTATAGGACATTGTCATATCTATAATATTCTGATTGGTCTTTATTTTACACAGCTGATCCTTTAATTTCTGAATTTCCATTATTAAATCGTGCTTTTTAAGGGCCGCGTCGATAGACCAGATGATCATCTTTTTGAAATCGTAATTAGGGCTTATGCAATTGCCAGTACTGGTCAGGGAAGTTTTAAATTCATTACCCCGATTTTCATTGTTTCTAATTAGTATTAGCGCCGGCTTATGATTTAAATAACCGATAATATTTTCGAGTTTTTCCTGGTTTTTGATAGTCATGTCCGCGCAAATGACGGCTACGTCGTATTTGCCATTTTTTAATTCGGACAATCCATCATTAATTTGTTTAACTATTTTTACCCGACTTCCCGGAAAAGACGATTCAATTTCGGTGGGGGCCGGCATTAATAATATTCGATTATTATCAATGACCAAAATTTTAGCTTTTTCCATCAGTAGCATTATCGTCCGGCTACGAATGTGGATTGAAATATTTAATGAAGCAAAAAATACCAACGTTTCAGGCTGGATAGACTATTGCATTAATTAACAAAAGCGAATTTGATTGTAAGGCTTTCGGATATGGTCTGCAGGTGGGCTATATATATTCCCGAGGCAATTTTTTGACCCGGTTTATATTCGGCGTTCCAGACAAACCTGGCCAAACCGTCAGAATCAGGTTCAATCTGACTGGAGGTATTTAACGTAGTTATCTTGTCGCCGGATACCGTAAATATGGAAATTTCCCCGCTGACCGTCAGGGGCGGATCAAACTGGAACACAACGGAGTTATAAGCCGGGTTTGGAGCGACAAAAAATACCTTGCCTTCGGGTAAGGGAATTTCGCCGGAATACATGTCATAGAATCTGGCAATTCCCCAGCCTAAATCATTGTTTGGGGATGAGGCATTACTGGCTGTTTTATGAAGATTGTATATTAGTGTCATTATATTCCAGTCAGGATGTGCCTCTATTACTAACGCCAGGCCACCGGCAATAATAGGGGCCGCGTATGATGTCCCCGTATAGGAGTTGTAACCATCGGAAATGTAATTAGCGGCCCTCACGAATAAAGCCATAGCCGCTACATCCGGTTTTATTCGGCCATCCGCGGTTGGGCCGGGCGATGATCCGCTCCATAGATTACCTATCGATGTAACACCCCCGGCGGCAATGACCATGAAGCCATCGGCGGGAGGAATTATCGCGTCCCAGTAATTGCCTCTTTCGTTTCCGGCCGAGTTAACTACCGCTACCCCGAGAGAGGCGGCGGCATCGGCGGCGATAGTAATCGCGCAGGTATTGCCATTCAGATCGGATTTAACATACCAATCTATATAACCAAGCGAACTGGAGATAATATCGACTCCTTGCGCTTCCATCCATTCGGCGGCGGCGATCCAGTTATCTTCTTCGGCCCTGATTTCCTGGGTTTTTATTTCGGTTTTAGCCAGTATAAAATCCGCTCCGAAGGCCGATCCGATAAGTGTGTCTTCGGTAAAAGCGCCGATCACCGACCAAACCGATGTGCCATGTTCCTGCTGGATATTGACCGTGTCCTGCACATTATCATCATCATTGATAAAATCATAGGTGGCGATCAATCGGCCCGATGCGATAATCTCGGCAAAGGCCGGGTGATCAAGCCTGAAACCGGTATCCATTATACCGATAAGTACGCCTTGCCCTGAATAGCCCAGGCTGTGAAGTGAGTCTATCTGGCACAAATGCAATTGAGTATAGGATAGCCCGTAGTCGAAGGCGGTTTGTTTTGGTAGAAAAGGCTCTTTTGGCAGGTTATTATCAGTTTCAGCCCGTATTATTCTATCACGATGGTAAGCCGCCACGGGTTGGATCTTTTTTACGAATCGAAGTTCACGTATCACGGCCAGAGCCTCCGGGCTTCCGGAAACGCTGGCCGCGTTGAGCCATCGCGATATACGGTGGACTTTTAAGCCGGCCGCTTTTAGGCTTTCGATATAATGTTGATCCGGATATATGTCCAGCTCTGTCGGACCTTGATAATTTCCTCGCATCATTCGACGATTCAATGCCTTGTCAGAAATAGCGGCAGTTTGTCCTTCGCCTTTGTCTGTAAAAAATATCCATTGTTTGATATTTTCAGCATTTGATAAAACGGGCAGAAATGTCAACAAAACAATGAATATGCTTTTAAATAATGCCTTCCTTGTTAGTATACTGTATGGGTCCACTTTATTTACTTGACTTCTGCCGGCAAACATTGTATTCTGCTTTTCATTAAGTGAAGCATATATGAAAAATAAAACCAATAAAGAGACAAATCAAGACAAAAAGAAGCAGTTCGAGGCATTATTTTTGCCTTTGATGGACAATCTGTATAACCTGGCTATGCGCATGACTCGTAATTCCGGGGATGCCGAGGACCTTGTTCAGGAGACGTACCTGAAAGCATTCCGTTTCTTCGATCATTTCCAGGAAGGGACAAATGCCAAAGCCTGGGTTATTACGATTTTAACCAATACTTTCAGGACTAAATATCGTAAGACCCAAAAAGAACCCACACAAGTCGATTTTGACGCGGTCGAGAATTTCTTCCTAGTTGATGAATTCAAGCCTAATATTCAACCGGCCAACAAATCCGAAGCCCGGGATAGCGATACGATAACGGAGATACTGAAGTCATATGTTTCTGATGATATAATTAAGGCTCTGGAGAATATTCCGGAACAATTCCGCATGGCGGTGTTGTTATCAGATGTAGAACGGTTTAATTATCAAGAAATTGCTGAAATAATCGGAGCCAGTGTTGGCACAGTAAAGTCTCGTATTTTCAGGGGACGCAAACTGCTGCAAAAACAACTTTACGAGTTTGCCAAGGAGCGGGGGATAGTCGGGAAGAAGTAATGCTAAAGTGCGAGGAGGTTTTAAAACACCTATACGAGTATATCGATAAACAGCTTGAGGGTGTTAATTATGCCGAAATCGAAGAACACCTCAAACTTTGTAAATATTGCTGTACTCATCATGATTTCGAAGTAGAACTCAGAAAAATGGTAGTCAAGAGTTGTTTCCAGAAAAAAGCCCCGGATATGCTTAAAATCAGAATTAGCGAGATGCTGGATGAAATCCAGCCGGAATAATAATACCCTCTAAAATAATATAGAATTTTTCCTTTTTAATTGTAAGTATGATTTCGCCTGATTCCCAAACTCCAGGCTTATAGAAAAAACCTTAAAGTCTGTCATTGCGAGGAGCCCGAAGGACGACGAAGCAATCTGTAAGTCGTTGGGTAGCAAATACATAGATTGCTTCATCCCGCTATTACGGGATTCGTAATGACAGGTATGAGGGCTTTTATATAATTCCAGAATTTATGAAAGAGCGTAAATATTCATACAAAATTATTGAAATCGGTTATCGGATTTTTGTTTCTGAGATTTTTTAGTTTTTCCTCCTAGCCAGCCTATTTTTATTTCCTCCGCGCAATCAAAATCAGGCACATAAGGCTTAATATCCAGAAGGGGCGTGCCATCGATAATATCAACATTTTCGATATACAAAGTGCCAGCCTTAATATTGATAAGCCTGACTACCGATAATCCGATAGCGTTAGGCCGTTTTGGCGCGCGAGTAGCGAACAAGCCTCGTTCTTCGTCATCGAGAAACGGCTTCACCTTCAGCGAATAACCTTTAGCAAGATGAAAATGATAAATCAGGATTATATGGGAAAAACCGTCGAGATCGGCCAGAGCATCGATATATTTCTTATCGATCACCACCGTGCCCTTAATGCCCCTGGCCGCCGATGGCTGGATCGGCACGCCCTCAACAGTTTTGTGCGGCGAATGGATAACGCCGATGGGGGTGTAAGTGATTGTAGTCATAGTAGTAAGGCGTATGCAATATCAGAGATCCGTCAGGACGCCCCCACAAGTTATTTTTCATCCAGCTTAATCGTAAAATGTCTTAGTACCGGCGCTTGCCAGATTATTTTCAAAG
>CAZFSN010000199.1:0-5875 GCA_964521815.1 uncultured Ignavibacteria bacterium
ATCCCGGTTGAACGCAAATGCCATGATAACGATCTTGTAATAGTCGATTTAATTAAGAGATTCGACAAACTTAACCAGTTAAAAGATGATAAATTGGAAAATGTCGAGGTCGATCTGGGCGGCGAAAGCGTGCTGAAAGAGTTCAAAGAAGGCCTGCGCGGCATGGGTATCGGCGAGATGAAGGATATCGAGATTAAATATCCCGATAATTACTCGGATAAACAGTTCGCCGGTAACGAAATCAAATACACCGCCATTATTAAAGAGGTCAAGGAAATCAAACTGCCGGAGCTTAACGATGAATTCGCCAAGAATTTCGCCCAGCTGGAGAGTTTTGACAAGTTGAAAGGCGAAATCAGGACAAGCCTGGAGAATCAGGCTGATAGTGAAGCCGAAAGCACGCTTAAAAGCGATATGATTAAGCGAATTATCGAGAATAACCGGTTTGAAGTGCCAAATTCGATGGTGGAGAAATATTTGCAGTCTGTGACGGAAGATTTCAAGAAACGCTATAAAGATGTCGATGAGATAAAATTAAGGCAAAGTTATCGCGTTATCGGCGAGGATACGATACGCTGGCAGTTTATAATGCGGGAAATTGCCGATAAAGAGAATATCAAAGTCAGCCAGGATGACCGGGCCGATTGGGTTAAGCGGTTTGCCGGCATGTACAATATGACCGAACAGACCGCGCGGGAAGCATTGGGCAAAGCCGGCAAGTTCGATGATATCGACGACAGACTGCTGGAAAAGAAAGTGCTTGATTTTGTCAAGGAAAAGTCAAAGATTACATCATAGCAAGGAGAGGATATGGATAAACCGAAAATGCAAACCCTGATTCCTATGGTAGTTGAACAAACCGGCCGGGGCGAACGGGCCTATGATATATATTCACGCCTGTTAAAAGACCGGATTGTCTTCGTCGGCACACCTATCGATGACAATATCGCCAATCTGGTGGTTGCCCAGCTTTTATTTTTGGATGCCGAAGATCCGGGGAAAGATATTTACGTGTATGTTAATTCCCCCGGCGGTTCGGTGACCGCGGGTCTGGCGATTTATGACACAATGCAGTTTATCAAATCGGATGTGAACACTACTTGCGTGGGTTTGGCCGCGTCGATGGGGGCGGTCTTGCTCTGTGCCGGGACAACCGGCAAACGGGCGGCTCTTAAAAACTCCCGGATTTTAATCCATCAACCCTGGGGCGGTTTCAGGGGCCAGGCTTCGGATATAGAAATCCACGCCAATGAAATAATCCATACCAAAAAACAATTGAACAATATCCTGGCCAAACATACCGGTCAGCCTTATGACAAGATAGTCAAGGATTCCGATCGCGATTTCTTCATGTCGGCCGAGGAGGCCAAGACATACGGTTTGGTGGATGAAGTTTTTGAACGCCGGCCCAAGTAGTTCAGGCGGAAGTAGTATATGAAAAGATATAGCAATAGCTCATCCCAGAGCAAATCGTTTAAAGATAAGTGCAGTTTTTGCGGCCGTTCCAACGCTTCGGGTTTGCAGATTATTTCGGCGCCCCAGGCATCGATATGCGCCGATTGCATAAGTGTCTGCAGTGATCTGCTAAACAAAAAAAGCTGGTCCGGGCGTAAGTTCGATGTGCCCTCGCCCAAAAATATCAAAGCTTTTCTCGATAAATACGTAATCGGGCAGGAGAAAGCCAAACGTACGTTATCGGTGGCGGTATATAATCACTACAAGCGAATTCTCAATCCCAACACAGCCGGCGATGATGTTGAATTGGAAAAATCGAATATCCTTTTAGCCGGACCCACCGGTACCGGCAAGACGCTGTTCGCCCAGACTCTGGCCAAGATGTTGAAAGTACCGTTTACAATTGCCGATGCCACCGTGCTGACCGAAGCCGGCTATGTCGGCGAGGATGTCGAAAATATTCTGGTCCGGCTTTTACAATCGGCTAATTATGATGTGGAAGCGGCCCAACTGGGGATTATCTATATAGATGAAATAGACAAGATCGCCCGTAAAAGCGGCAATCCATCTATTACCCGTGATGTCTCCGGCGAAGGCGTCCAGCAGGGGCTTCTGAAAATACTCGAGGGCACTCTCGCGGCGGTTCCCCCCAAAGGGGGGCGGAAGCATCCGGAGCAGGATCTAATCAAAATAGACACCAGGAATATCCTGTTTATTTGCGGCGGCGCGTTCGATGGTTTGGAAAAAATTATCGCCCGGCGGCTGGGACGTAAGATAGTCGGGTTCAAAGCCGAAAGCACAGCCGTAGGAGCTAAAATCGGCGAACTTCTGGATAAAGTCGAGGATGACGATCTACTGCAATATGGCATGATTCCTGAAATTATTGGCCGACTGCCCGTTGTCTGTTCTTTGAGTGAACTGGACAAAGACGCGCTCAAACGAATTTTGACAGAACCCAGAAACGCGCTGGTCAAACAATATATTCATAATTTCAAGCTCGAAGGCATCGAGCTGATATTCAGCGATGACGCGATTGACGCGATTGCTGAAATGGCGATCAAACGCGACACCGGCGCCAGGTCGTTAAGATCGATTATGGAGACATCCATGATGGAGGTAATGTTTGAGGCGCCATCGCGGGAAGGTTTGGAGAAAATTATCATCACTAAAGAATTCATGGAATCAAACGCGGAACCCGAATATACTTTCAAGGCGAAAAGGAAACGGGCTTAACGATTGCAAATAATAATTAATACAATGGCCTGTTAGGGGCCATTTTTTATGCGAGGATATTTGGAAAAATTATGTGCCTGTCATTGCGAATCCCGCGATAAGCGGGGTGAAGCCGTCAAGGCACTTCGTGCAATCTGGATGTTTACCGCGCAACAACTTCCAGATTGCTTCGTCACCCTTCGGGTTCCTCGCAATGACAGGTTTGGAAATCGCTTATTGAGTATTTATGTATTTCACTAACGCAAATTACCTCAGTTCATTTTACAAGTTTAAAGATATACCCAAAACCGGTTATCCCGAAATCGCTTTTGCCGGACGTTCCAATGTCGGCAAATCGACGCTGATAAATAAAGTGCTCAACCGGAAGAAACTGGTTCAGGTTTCTAAAACCCCGGGCAAGACTCAGGCATTGAATTATTTTGAAGTTAGCGGCAAATACTATTTCGTCGATCTACCCGGATTCGGTTATGCCAAAGTACCGCTTCAGGCGAAACATTCCTGGGGTCAATTAATCGAATCATATTTAAAGGGTTCGCCTAATCTTAAGGGATTAATACATATTATCGATTGCCGCCGCGGGCTTCTGGATACGGACTGGACATTGATTGACTTTGTCAGTTATATTCATAAAGAATCGAAGCGTGATCTGAATGTGTTGTACGTTCTTTCTAAATCAGATAAACTGAAAAGTAAGGCGCGCTCGGACATATATCAAAAAACAATCAATGAATTGGGCTGTGACCCCGGCCAGCTTATTTTCTTTTCGGCGCTAAGCGGTCAGGGCGTAATCGAAATAAGAAAATTGATACTGGAGATACTTACGAAATGAACAATGGAAATATAACGATATTGGGTTTGCAATGGGGCGATGAAGGCAAAGGCAAAGTGGTTGATTATTTCACCGGACAGGTCGATATAGTCGCCCGTTTCGGCGGCGGCGCTAACGCCGGCCATACGGTGGTTAATGACCGGGGAAAGTTCATCCTTCACTTATTGCCATCGGGTATGGTCAATCCCGATATCAAATGTTTCATGGGCGGCGGTATGGTTGTCGATTTGCCCGGCTTGTTCGAGGAACTCGACGATATCAAGGCTAAAGGAATCAAATGCGATGGCCGACTGTTTATCGATCATTCGGCTCATCTGGTTCTACCTCAGCATAAAGCGATTGAGAAATATTCGGAAAACCTGGTCAAGGGTAAATCTATTAATACTACCCTGAAAGGAATCGGTCCGGCTTATGCCGACAAAGCCGGCCGAATTGGCATCACTGCCGGTGATCTGGCGGATGAGGCCGGTTTAATTGACAAGATAGACACGTTCATTCAAAAACAAAAAGCCAGATTAGAGGTTTTGGGCGATGATTCTATGCTGGATCCTCAACATCTTCTGAATTTTTTCCAGCCCTATATCGAACCGATTAAAAGAATGCTCGTCGATGTAACCGCCGAATTAAGAGCGGCCATTGCTGACAAAAAACGTATTCTTTTCGAAGGCTCTCAGGGATCGCTGCTGGATTTGAGCCTCGGCAATTACCCTTATGTGACATCATCCAATACTACAATAGGCGGGCTGTTCACCGGACTCGGTGTACCGCCTGGCACGCAGGGGGAAATCCTCGGCGTGGTCAAAGCTTATACTACCCGCGTCGGCAACGGGCCGTTTCCATCTGAACTAACAAATGCGACAGGAAAGAGACTTCGCGAAACCGGCGGCGAATACGGCGCTACCACCGGCCGGCCCCGCCGCTGCGGCTGGCTGGATACCGCGATTATCAAACGGACCGCCTATATGTCGGGTGTCACCGGTATTATTCTAACCAAACTGGATGTTCTGGATGGGCTTGAGGAAATTAAAGTTTGCGTCGGTCATCGCCATAACGGGAAGATTTACGATTTCCCTATATTATCAGGGGCTTTCATGAACGAGGTCGAGCCGGTATACGAAACCCTGCCCGGCTGGGATACCCCGACCGCCAATATCACCGAATACGCCGGACTTCCCGAACAGGCCGTAAAATATATAGAATTTATCGAGGCTAAAATCGAAAAACCCGTAAAATATATCTCCACCGGTTCACAGCGCGAAGCTTTCGTGAAAAAACCTTGATATCACACCTGGGTTTGTCTTATTATTCGAATTAAATATGAAAGTGAAAGGGATTTGATTTACATGAATCGTAAATTATTTTTTAACACTGTCAAAATTATATTAATAATTTCCAATTTGTTGAAAAAAGCCTTACTTGCGTTCAGGCAGGTCGTAGCGAAGCGTGACCTGCCTGTCAATCCATGTCAGGTCACACCCTCGCGGGCACGACCTGACATAACTTACGTGAATCTGCGCTTTGTCAACACTGTCAAAATTATATTATTAATTTCACTCGCTATTTTTACGCTTACATCAATGTCTTTGGCCCAGCAGGTCGCTAAAGAGTTAAGTTTAACAGAAGCCATCAAGCTGGCATTGGCATCAGATAATAACCTTCTGGCGGCACAGGCAAGCCTGCGGGCATCGGAGATGGGCATAAAAACCGCTAAAGCGGCGTATTACCCCAGGCTGGTTTTAAGCGGCAGTTATTCGCGCATGACAAAAGTCAATGAAATCACTTTACCGATTCAGATACCGGGTGTCAACAACTCTATTCAGATCAGCCCTCAAAACCCGTTTGACGCGAATCTAGGATTAAGTTATGAACTGTACACTTTCGGCCGCCGGCCGGCCGGATTGAAACTTTCCAAGACCGAAACTAATACAGCTGAGTTAAATTATAGTCTGGCCCAAAAGCGGATCTATGATATAGCAGCCCGAACATACCTGGCGGCTGTTTTTGCCGGCGAAACCTATAAAACACTACGGACTGAAAAAGAGCGATTCGAACAAATATATAATTTGGCCGGAAACCGCTTTGATCAGGAATTGATGTCCGAATTCGAACTTCTGCAGATGGAACTTAGGCTGGAACAATATGAATTATCCGTCCTTGAGGCGGCCAACGCTTCCGAGACCGCCCGGCTGAACCTTGCCAGATTGCTTAATATACCATCGGACCAGCTTGGCGGATTAGCCGATAATCTCGATGGTAATTATTTCAGTTTGCCGGAATTAACCGATCAAAATGATATGCTGAGTCTCAGGGATGACTACAAGCAGGCCGTAGCCTCAATAGAGATGGCGAAGTTGGCTC
>CAZFSN010000200.1:0-5861 GCA_964521815.1 uncultured Ignavibacteria bacterium
CTAATATTGTCCAGTTATCCAGGCTGGATTCCGAGCTTTTCTTTTTTCCGCAACTGAACCAGACCAGCAAGCTGATCACAATCAGAAGCGGTATTAACCACAAGATTTTTCGTGCGATTTTCATTTCTTTACTCCTGTTCTTGTTTGTTTCCCTGATCTTAATTTTCCGTAATTATTTGTCGCTTAACCCTCCTTAATGATTAATTATTAATAACCTTATTCATACTTTTCTCAGTCAAGTAAGTTAAAATGACTATTGTTTCGGCTATTGCCTATATTTTTCTAAAATCCCATTCACAGCGGCCACCAACTCCGTTCGTTTTACCTGCATCTGGGCGGGTTGGCCTTTGCGCCATTCGTCACGGTTGGTTATATCGCCGGCTAATTCAGCGCCCAGCTTGAGGTCTTTCAAGGTGACCTCACCGGCTTTGAATTCATCCTCGCCGGCTATTATCACTACATGTATACCGCGCTGGTCGGCGTACTTGGTTTGCGCGCCGATATTTTTCTTGCCCAGATATAGTTCGGTTATTATACCGGCTTGCCGAAGTTCCGCCGCCATCTGCTGATAATCAGCCAGCCGGGGACGGTCCATCACTGTGACCAGCACTTGCGCGGCGGTTTTAGGCATGCCTTGGACTTTGTTTTTGTAAGCCAACAGCAGACGGTCAACACCTATCGAGGCGCCGGTGGCGGGCATTTTCTGGCCGGTAAACCGCATGACCAGGTCATCGTAACGGCCGCCGCCGCCAACCGAGCCGAATTGTACCGGCTTACCTTTGCCATCGGTGGTTTCGATTGTCAGGAAAATCTCATAGACCGGGCCGGTATAATATGATAACCCGCGTACGATTCGGGTGTCGAATACGATTCGGTTTTCATCATAGCCGGCGCCGGACAGGAATTCGTCAATCTCCCGGAGCTCTTTCAATCCTTCGCGACCGATTTCGCTTAATTCAAGTTTGCCTATGCCTTCAAGATACTTTGCCCGGCTGGAACAATCCAGTTTCAGGAAAGAAATAATCGGAGCGATTTGATCCTCGGTAAGAAAACAGCCTGATTTGAAATCGCCGGTGTCATCCCGGCGGCCTTTTTGCAGAAGCTGTGTTATACCTTCGATATCAATGCGGTCGAGCTTGTCGATGGTGCGCATGATATCGAGTTTATGTTCGTGTTCGAGTTCAGGGGTTATCTCTATCTTGTTATCTTCGACATTATTATGACGGGCCTTAAACCATTCGGTGATCTGCTTTTTAGATCGGTCACTGCCGTTTTTTTTCATGATGCTATCGATCAGGCCATCGAGGATTTTACGATTGCTGACTTTGATTACGTACTCATCGCGGCCAAATCCCAGCGCTTCGATTGAGTCGGCCAAAACCATGCAGATTTCGGCATCGCAAGCCATCAGAGAACTGCCGACCGTGTCGATATCGAACTGGCAGAATTCGCGGTAACGGCCGGGGCCAGGCTTTTCCAGACGCCAGACCGGACCAACCTGATAGCGCCGGAAAGGCAAGGGAATATCCTTGTTCATAGCCATGATTCGCGACAGGGGGGCTGTTAAATCATAACGCAGGGCGTGCCATATCTGGTCGACTTGGAACGCGAAAATACCTTCATCGGGTTGATCGGATTCGGGCAGGAATTTACCGAGAGTTTCCACGAACTCGACCGCGGGTGTTTCTAAAGGTTCAAAACCGTAGCTTTCATAGATAGCCTGGATCTTATCAAGCATCTTCCGGCGAAGCTTATAATCATCTGAAAAAATATCCCGAAAGCCCCGGGGCAATCGGGCCTGGGCGCGCCTGGCCATGTTCAATCCCTGAATATGATTAAAAATACAGCCGGATGGGGTTGAACCATCGACCTCCTGATCCACAGTCAGGCGCTCTAGCCAACTGAGCTACGGCTGCATATTTTGGCCGGAATTTAATGTTATTTGCGGTTTATGTCAATACTTTATCCGCTTTTACGGTTATAATTGGGTAATCGTCGGATTTGCCAGGGAGTTGAACAAAGACAAAACCATTCCCAATTAGCACCTTAAAAACGAAATCAGGACTTTACTTCAGAATTTAAAATAGCAAATGCTGAACATTTGTGAAATTCGTATTTTTTTTTACCGGTCAATATAACCGTTATCCGCTCAATCGTCATCCGCTTGCGAGACCTTAAAAACCGCGTATATAGGAAGATGATCGGACAGCTCTTTTTTGGATAGTTTCATATTGGCTTTGCTGTCGTCGCCAAAGACAATCATGGTGGCATCCAGGATTTTACACGAATTTGGGATGTATTCTGGCGTGTCATCAGCCGAAATATACATGTGATCATATGAACTGGCATAGCCTGAATAATCTTTCTTAAAAGTGGATTTTTGGTCGGGAGAGTCTAATTGAGTCAGATTCGCGAACTCGGCCATTGATTTCATCGGTTCGGCATCGCCGGCATAATTGAAGTCACCGGCCAGAATGAAGTCCTGTTCGGGTAGAAAATCTTTCATCCATAAAATTTGTTCGGCCAGCATGGCCACTTCGCCTTCGCGAGTGCCATCGTCATCATTCGTCCAACGCGTATGGGTCAACATCAAAGTAAAATCGAAATTGTCGCATTTGAATGAAACCATGAACGGGTCATTCCTGAAAGCCTCTTTTTTATCCCAGATTATGCTGACTATCCCATCGCCTAATTCGACCCTGTCTTTTCTCCAGACCGCGCCGTAAGACTCGTGATAATTACCGGATGGATTATGCGTCCTTATCCCGAATACATATCCCCAATCGGTCTGCGTTTTTGTTTCCAGAGCGGCGGTCAATTCAGCTATCGCGGATTCTTTTCTTACCTCCAGAATGCCGCAAACATCGAAATGCTGAATCACCTCCGCCAGCTTTTGATAATCATGGGTGCTTTGTCCCAGCCACTGGATATTATACGACGCCACGATTATATTGTCCTGAGTACGGGCAGGGATGTCAGCAGTCTGCCCATAAACCGATCTACAGATTAGGAGCTGAATCGCAAACCACAGCATTGTCTTTCTCATATTTAGCCTCCTTGGTTCGATAGTGTTATGTATTTTTCGCTGTCAAGCCTGATGTATGCTTCAGTTCACTTTTACTTCGATAATCGTAAGTCAATTTAAATGAATATGCAAGATACATTTTAAAAATTATTGATATAATATTTTGACAGAGTGAATAAAACTTTAATTTATCTCGATCAGTTCAACATCCAATATCAGTGTTTGCCCTGCCAAAGGATGGTTGGCATCCAGTGTGATCGTATTATCTTTAATATCAGTTATTGTCACGGCAATTAGCCTGCCATCCGGCTGTTTGTTTTGCAGCTGCATACCGATTTCGGGTTTGATTTCAGCCGGCAAGATGCCCCTGTCGATTCGAACAATCAGATCATCGCGTTTCGGCCCAAATGCCTGTTCCGGTTGAAGAGTTATGTTTTTTGATTCGCCTACAGTCATACCGATTAAACCGTGTTCGAGTTCGGGAAACACCGTGCGATTGCCGACCACCAGTTCGACGGGAGCTCCCTCTCGAGTGCTATCGAATATCGAGCCATTTTCTAATTTGCCGGTATAATGAATTTTCACTTTATCGCCGTTTTTGGCCTGAGACATTTAATCCTCCTAAACCACTAATGATGAGATTCGCTAAATCTCCGGGATTCCGGATATTCTTTCTCCTATTAGTTATCTTCGACAATAAGCCAAATTATTTAACTGCCAATATCTTAGGATGAAGTTAGAGGCAAGTAAACTATTTTGAAAAAGGTAATAATCTTAAAGTCATTTTGACAAAACTTGCTTTCCAAGATATTATGAAACAGGCAGTTTATCACTTATAAAGTTTTAGCCGGCCTTACGTGATTAAAACGGCAAATCGTCATCTTCATTTATATCCGGCGGCTGGTCCGGTGGCGGCGCCTGCGATGCCTGCGAACCGCCCGCCTGGTCGGGGCGCCCGCCTAAAAATTGCATCGTAGTGGCGACGACCTCAGAAATATATCGCTTATTGCCTTCTTTATCTTCATAACTGCGATTTTGAATCCTGCCTTCGATATATACCGAACGCCCTTTGGCCAGATATTCTTTGGCTGTTTCGGCCATTCTTCCCCAAACTACGATATTATGCCAATCAGTCTGCTCCTGAGGCTGCCCTTCTTTATCCTTCCATTTTCTGGTAGTGGCGATTGAAAATGATGCCACGGCTTGCCCCGATGGTGTGTACCGGATTTCCGGGTCCTTGCCCAGGTTGCCAATCAATATGGCTTTGTTTACCGATGCCATTTTGCCTCCATTTGTTTGATTTTTACCGAACATACCGCTTTTAGGCGACGATGTCAAACAAAATATTAATCTTTTGCGCAATAAGTGTTTAATGGTTTTGCTTATAAATATGGCCATGACATCTTTTCGATATATACTTGCTGATGATATGGATAGCTGCTCACAGCGTATGATAATGAGCTTATATTTCGCTTGCTTTATCAGCCAATCATTTATACTTTTACGGCTATTATGATATTAATTATTGGCAGGATAGTAAGTTAAGGAATTAAGAGTAATGGAAAATACAGTGCCCGCCAGTCTGAATATCAATCCGGAGAGAATTACGGAACATTTGGTAAATTTTATCAAAACCGAATTGAAAAAAGCAAGTTTTTCAAAATTGGTAATAGGCTTATCGGGCGGCCTCGATTCATCGATTGTAGCTTATCTGTCAGCTAAGGCAATTGCTCCGGTAAATATCACGGGAGTTATTTTACCCTATTCGAGTTCAGCGCCTGAAAGTATTCGGGACGCCGAGTTAATTATAAAAACCCTCGGAATTAACCGTCGTTATGTTGAAATCACGCCGATGATCGACATTTATTTTAAAAATCATCCCACTTCCGATCTAACCCGTCGCGGCAATAAAATGGCTCGCGAAAGAATGAGTGTCTTATATGATATTTCCGCCGAACTGGGCGCGCTGGTAATCGGGACATCCAACAAGTCGGAGATAAAGATGGGTTATGGCACGCTATTTGGCGATCTGGCTTGCGCCCTCAATCCAATAGGTAATCTATATAAAACCCAGCTCAGACAATTGGCCAAATACCTAAGTATACCTGAACAAATAATTTCCAAACCGCCATCGGCCGATCTCTGGGCAGGACAAACGGACGAAGGGGAGCTTGGCCTTGCTTATGAAAAACTCGACACATTCCTTTACTATCTGGATGATTTGAAATTCACCGATCAACAACTTCAACGACAAGGTTTTGCGCCGGATTTTATCGAATATGTCAAGAATAAAATCGCCCGCAATGAGTTTAAGGGGCGGCCGCCTGTTATCGCCGCTTTGCCTAAGTGATGAATATTTTATTATGAGCAACCATCAAATTAATTTAAGCTTAAGTATTTTTTTCCGGTTATAGGTATTTGATTATAAATAATAGATTTATTATGGATCAAGGCAAACTTTACATCGTTTCGACACCAATAGGCAATTTGAACGATATGACTTTTCGAGCCGTGGAAGTCTTAAAGACGGCCGATTTAATTGCCGCCGAGGATACACGCCACACGGGAATACTGCTTAAGCATTACGCGATCGATACCAGGCAGATAGCTTATCACGATCATAATAAAGAAAAGGTTACGCCGGGAATTATTGAAAAGCTACGCGATGGCGCTAAAATCGCGGTCGTTTCGGATGCCGGCACGCCGGGAATTTCCGATCCCGGATTCTACCTGATCAGAGAATGTCTTCGGAATAGCATTGAGGTGGAACCTATCCCCGGGGCTTCGGCCATGATTGCGGCGCTGGTCGTTTCGGGCCTGCCCACCGACAGGTTTT
>CAZFSN010000201.1:0-3835 GCA_964521815.1 uncultured Ignavibacteria bacterium
TGCGATAAGCTTTGGGAATGCTCTCAAAGCCTATGCTTGGCTTATGATTCATATCTGCTGGCGTTAAAAACCGAACTGTTCGATTATCTTCGGCAGAGCCTGGCGGAAAGAAAGCTATCGAAAAATGTGCAGTATTACGATGATTTGCTTTCCAAAATGTACGCCGCGCTTCATGGCGCGGCGGGCATACGCCTGGCCGCGACAATCAGGAACAGATATAAGGCGGCGCTCATAGATGAGTTTCAGGACACCGATCCGATTCAGTACGATATTTTCAAAACAATATATAGCCATCCGGACAGTGTGCTGTTTTTAATCGGCGATCCCAAGCAGGCTATCTATGGTTTCCGGGGCGCCGACATATTCACCTACATGAAAGCTATCGACCAGGTAGATAACCGCTACACTCTGACTAAAAACTGGCGGTCGGAGCCGGGGTTAATAACCGCGACCAATGAGATATTCGGCGGCGCCGAGAGGCCGTTTATTTACGATAAAATTCCCTTTATACGGGCGGTTCCATCCGAAGACGATAAGCGGAAAATTTTGCTAATAAACGGCAAAACCGTGCCCCAGTTCAATTTCTGGTTTATGGATTCCGGTTCGCTCGAAGAAAATGATCTTACCAAAGGATTAATCAAAAAAGAGGCCGCTTATAATTTGTTGACAGGGGCGGTTTCTTCGGAAATTTCAAACCTTCTCATGATGGGCGATAAAAACAAAATCATTATCGGCGAACAGTCGCTTCAGGCGGGAGATATTGCCGTTCTGGTTCGCACCAATAAAGAAGCGCGAATGATCAAGGATGCTCTGGCCGGAAATAATATACCGTGTGTTCTTTATAGTACCGAAAGCGTGTTCGATACGGATGAAGCTCTGGCAATCGAAAGGCTGCTGGCGGCGATAGCTAATCCCAAAAGCGAAACTTTGGTCAAAACGGCCCTGACCTCGAATATTATCGGTATAAAGGGCGAAGCGTTATTCGATCTTGAGCAGGACAGCAATCGCTGGGAAATTTGGCTTCATCAGTTTAAAGATTATAACGACATTTGGAACGAGCAGGGCTTTATCAGCATGTTCAGCCGGCTTTTATCGGACCATAAAGTCCGCTCGAGATTTTTATCGCTGCCTGATGGCGAAAGGCGCGTGACGAATATTTTACATATAGCCGAAATCCTTCACCGTCAAGAAAGCGAAAATAAACTCGGTATCGCGGGGCTTCTAAAATGGCTGGTTCTCCAAAAATCGCCCGATGCCGCGTCCCCGGAATATCATCAGCTTCGGCTGGAAAGCGATGAAAACGCCGTCAAAATTGTCACTATCCATAAAAGCAAAGGCCTGGAGTATCCGATAGTAATTTGTCCGTTCGTCTGGGGAAGTTCAAGGCTAAAGAAAAATCGCGATAATATTTTTCATGATGCCGCCAATGACGACGAGCTTACGCTCGATCTCGGTTCGGAAAATTATGACAGCCATAAAGATTTGGCTGAAAAAGAACTGCTGGCCGAAAACCTTCGCCTGTTGTATGTGGCCCTTACCCGGGCCCGGCATAGATGTTATCTGGCCTGGGGGAAATTCAATCAAGCCGGCTCCTCGGCTTTGGCCTGGTTACTGCATCAACCGCGAAAAGATAATATTTCAAATATAATCGATACTACCGAAAACCATTTCAATGAACTTGATGATAGCGATATCCGCCGTAGACTGGATGAGTATAAGGAAAGCGCTGAAGGCGCAATCGGGTTATTATCGTTGCCCGCCGGCCGGGAAATAAAGTACTTGCCGCCGCGTTTGACCGACCAAAAACGGGAATATCGAAAGTTCTCCGGCTCGATTGACTATCACTGGCGAATCTCCAGTTTCTCGCATCTTATTTCCGGCAAAACCCTGACTATTGAAATTCCCGATTACGATTCGCCTCAAGCCGACTTGATTGAGCCGACTACAATTGACGAGGAACCGGCCCTGAAAGAAAAACCATCGGGAATATTCGCGTTTCCCAAAGGCGCTGTCCCCGGCACGTTTTGCCATGACCTGTTCGAACATCTGGATTTTAAAAATATTGATAACTCCCGAACAACGGAACTCGTAGTAAGTAAACTTAAAACATATGGTTTCGATATTAACTGGCAAGATACGATAATTGAAATACTGAAAAAAGTGCTGACAGCACGCCTGTCATCGAATTCCGACTCATTTAGTTTATCGCAAATTGAAAACAGAAGTCGTCTAAATGAACTGGAATTTTATTTCCCTCTAAATACTATTACTTCGGAAAAGTTAAGAGGAATATTTCTCAAACATGGCGGACCACAAATCACAAAAGACTTCCCGGAGACTATCGGCCGGCTCGATTTTTCGCCGGTAAGAGGTTTCATGAAAGGCTATATTGACCTGGTTTTCAGGTATAATGATAAATATTATATAATCGACTGGAAATCAAACCATCTGGGCAACAGGCCCGATGATTATAACCGCGAGAAGCTGGCTGAAGCTATGGCTAAAAGCTTCTACACCTTGCAATATCATATTTATGCCATCGCGATTAACAAGTACCTTTCGCTGCGGCAGCCAGGTTATGATTACGACACTCATTTTGGCGGGGTCTTTTATATTTTCTTAAGAGGCGTAGAACCTGAACTCGGTAATAATAGCGGGATATTTTATGATAAACCATCAGCTGATTTAATCAATGAATTAAGCCGACTTTTAATCGATGAAAAACGGTTATGAAAGCATTTGATATTTTAATTGATCTCAAAGCTGACGGAGCTTTCTCTGAGTTGGATATTCAGTTCGCTAAATTCATTTCACGGCTGGACGGCGGGGAAAACCAACAACTCGCGCTGGCGGCGGCGATGGTCAGCAATCGCGTTCAGGCCGGGCATATTTGCCTGAATTTGACTGAGTCGGCCGGGACATCGATTTCCGCCGGAGACAGCGATAGTAAAATCGAATTACCGCGACTTACCGAATGGCTGACAGCGCTGGAAGCATCATCCGTGGTCGGCAAGCCGGGCGAATATAAGCCGCTAATTTTAGACGGCAAATCACGACTTTACCTGTATCGATACTGGAATTATGAAAAAATACTGGGCGATTCTATTATCAACCTGGCCGCCCTGGAATGTAATAATGTAAACAGCCAACTATTGCATGATGGCTTGATTCGAATGTTCCCTGATAACGGCGATAGTGAAACCGATTGGCAAAAGGTAGCGGCTTTTATCGCGCTTACTCGTAGTTTCTGTGTAATTTCAGGAGCACCGGGAACAGGCAAAACCGCCACAGTCGCCAAGATCATAGCCTTGCTTTTAGAACAGGATCAATCAATTCGGTTTACCCTCACCGCCCCTACCGGCAAAGCCGCCGTTCGCCTTCAGGAATCGATTAGGGAAATAAAACAAACGCTGGACTGCCCGGAGGCGATTAAAAATTTGATTACGGACAGCGCCTCCACTATTCATCGTTTGTTAAAACCTGTTCCCGATTCGCCTTATTTTAAATTTAATCGCGATAACCCTCTACCCGCCGATGTGGTAATAGTGGATGAGGCTTCGATGGTGGATCTGGCTTTGATGGCCAAATTGGTATCAGCCCTCAAACCGCAATCCCACTTAGTCCTTTTAGGCGATAAAGACCAGTTATCATCGGTTGAAGCCGGCGCGGTCCTAAATGATATTTGCGGGGCGGATCGGAAATACGGCTACTCAGCGCGGTTTCATGAACTTTATCATGATATTACCGGCGAAACGTTGAGATTGGCCGCGGATGACGCCTTCAATTCGCCAATGAAAGATTGTATCGTGCGGCTCCATAAAAATTATCGGTTCGG
>CAZFSN010000201.1:3935-5860 GCA_964521815.1 uncultured Ignavibacteria bacterium
TTGCGCAAGATATCGCCGGTCAGGTTGCCGGAACATGAGACAGTTTTTGCCATGACTGTCCATAAGAGCCAAGGGTCGGAATATGACAGGATTATCCTGATATTGCCCGAAAGAGACTCACCGGTTGTCACCCGCGAATTAATCTATACCGGCTTAACCCGCGCGAAAAAAACGGCGGAAATCTGGTGCAATGGAAATGTACTTGAGGCGGGGCTGGCCAAGAATATTCAACGATCATCAGGATTGGCTGACAGGCTATGGGAATTTGGTTATAGGCAATAAAAAAAGCCCCGGTAAGCGGGGCTTCGCGCTGTGTTTGTTTGTTTAAGGTTACAGTTAATCGCTTATCGCGTATTTACTAAAGTGATAGATTTCAAAAATCACGACGCCATCTTTTACGGCTAGTTCCGCCTGTAAAACCCAGTCGCCAATCTTGGGATCAAAATAGTAGAGTTTCGCTGATCTGGCTAGGGCGTTCAATTCGGCCATTTGAAATTCAAGCTTGGAAGCCTTATTAAATACTAGGCCGTCGGGGCCAAATTCGAAAGTTATTGCTTGTTTTGACTTTACGACTTCCCTATCAGATTTAACGGTAATAAGCTCTGGCTTATCGACACCGGCCGGTTCAACCTTAAATTCGTGATGGTAAACATCCCGATCGATCGCGATAACGTCACCGGTTACAGGACTAACTAACTTTTCATCTTCGACACTTGTAACAGCCGTTAAAGGAACCACGCCCAGTATCGCCCGATCAAGCTGAACAGTCTCGGTTGGTTGGGGCCCTAATATCGAATTGTCGGAACAGCCCGCGATTGTTAAAACAACCGCTAATAAAATTAATGTTCCCGCCCGTCTTAAACTCATTAGATCTTTCTTCATTGGACCTCCTTTGAATTTATCAGTTTATTTATTATTTGCATTTAACCGAAATATATTTAAGCATAATGCAGGCCATAATGATTGTTTTTTATTTCATATGTAACATGTTATTTGTCAATAGATTGTCCATCGATAATACAATAAGATTATTTAAAAAATCGCAAAATTTATAGGAATTAAACCATATATATGGGGCCAATACAATATCGGCAGCCCACGCTGAAAACCGATCTTAAATTTATCTATTATAAGGAATAACAAAGGGTCGCGCTGTTTTACTTATTATGGGACAACCGCTTGAGAGAAATTCCATGATTCTTGAAAAAACGCTAAAGCGGTATTATGTATAAATCATCACTTATAAAGCTAATCTGATTTGTTTTATGCGGTTTTTTCATTTTTTATCCGCTATATTAGTATTACTTGATCAGCATGTTTTCATGACGCAGTACTTTTTCCAGGATTTCGACGAATTTACGGACGTTTAGTTTCTGAAGACTATATAGATTCCAGTGAGTTTTATCCGGCTTGTTTACGGCTCTTTTCCTTCTGGTTCTATTATTATCCGTATTTTTGTCATTTACCGACATATAACGCTCTCATTCCGTGCCCGTGCTTTCCAAAGATCTCATGAGAACCCCCGGCAACTTCGGTAATTGACTAATTACACTTTTATCACGAATTGGGTAACGGAATCTAATTCAAACTTCGCCCGAGTTGCCGCTATCCTGTTACCCTGGTTTCTCCCCTAAATGATATACATTCGGATAGCCTATTTATTAATTTTAACTGGAATAGCTATATTTATGTTCCAATATATTGTCAGGTGACCGAATATATGAATAAACCCGCGGAAATAAATATGCGGGAAAATGCTATTATTTGTTAATTCATCGATAAATGTACCGATACCAGTAAAGTAAATTAATCATTTTAACCGGGAGGTTATATGTTATACTGGTGTCTGACATTATTCATTCTGGGGGTTATGGCGTTTTTAGATACCTTTTACAATTATGGCGAGATTTTCCAAAGAGTAAATT
>CAZFSN010000202.1:0-5801 GCA_964521815.1 uncultured Ignavibacteria bacterium
GATACTGATTCTCGATATCTGGGGTTTGATTGAGGCTACTAGTAAGGCCGCCGACAAGAATATCCCCTGGGGTCAGGCTTTCGGCAAAATGATCGCCTGGCTGTTTCCGATTAAGAGAGTAGGCGCCAAAAGGCCGGTTTACAGCATCATATCGGTTATATTTCATGTTGGCCTATTAGTCGTCCCAATCTTCCTGTACGCCCATGTCCAGCTATGGAAAGGCGGGTTGGGATTTGGCTGGTTCAGCTTAAACAAAGGCTGGGCCGATATCTTAACGCTTATTACCATTATCGGCGCGATAGCTCTGTTTATCGGGCGGGTGGCATTTATCGAATCCCGCCAATTAAGCCGCAAACAGGATTATTTCTGGCCGCTTTTATTACTGATCCCGTTTGTTACCGGTTTCGTCTGTGCCAATTCGGCGGTCAGTCCGGAGGGTTATCAGTTTTTCATGCTGGTACATGTTTTATCGGCCGAGCTTATTTTCGTACTTCTGCCATTTACCAAAATAGCCCACTGCGTGCTGATGCCTTTTTCGCAATTCATTATTACGGTTGCCTGGAGATTCCCGGCCGACACCGATGACGCCGTCTGTACCACTTTGAACAAGAAAGGAGCGCCGGTATGAGCAAAGCTATACTTACCGATATCACTAAATGCATCGGTTGTCTCGAATGCGTGGAAGCCTGTAAGATAGTAAATAATCTGGCGATGGATCAGCCGAAAAACTGGCAGAAAAACGATGGTCTTTCCGCTAAAAACTGGACCTCGGTATTGGAAAAACCAGGTCCACATTATATCCGTAAACAATGCCGTCACTGCCTGGAACCGGCCTGCGCTTCGGCCTGTCCGGTGGGTGCGTTGCACAAAACACCCGAAGGTGCGGTAATTTACGACAGCCATAAGTGTCTGGGTTGCCGCTATTGCATGATGGCCTGTCCGTACGGTATCCCTCGCTATGATTGGGACCAGGCGGTTCCGTATATCCGCAAATGCATTCTTTGTTATACCCTCATAAAAGACGGCAAACAGCCGGCCTGCACGCAAGCCTGCCCCACCGGCGCAACTATTTTCGGCGAGCGTGATGAGCTTATAGCTTTAGCCCACGATAGAATCGCTGAAAACCCCGGCAAATATATCAACAAGGTCTGGGGCGAATATGAAATCGGCGGCACCTCGGTTTTGTATCTTTCGGATATCGATCTGGGCTTTTTATCATACAAACCGAATATGGGCACGAAACCATTGCCGCTTACTACCTCGACAGCGATGAAAGCCGTGCCGTTCGCTTTTGTCGGCATGGGCGGCGCGATGCTCGGCTTGAACTGGATTATCAAGCGCCGAATCAAACTTCAGGACGAAAAAGACAAGAAAGAGGAATAGATGATGAATAGAGTAAACACATTCAAAATGATCCTCTGGATGATTGTCGGCCTGGCGACAGCGGTCGGTATAACCCGTTTTATTTTCGGCCTGGGAGCAACCACTAATTTGACCGATTCCACTCCCTGGGGGTTGTGGATAGGTTTCGATGTTATGGGCGGCGTCGCCCTGGCGGCGGGCGGTTTCGTGATAACCGCGATTTTCTACATAATGAGACGCGAAGAATTCCATCCATTGGTCAAGCCGGCTGTCCTGACCGCTTTCCTCGGCTATGTTGCCGTTATTGTCAGCTTGCTCGTCGATCTGGGATTACCCTGGAATATCTGGCATATGATCATTTATTGGAACCCGCATTCACCGCTTTTCGAGGTCGGCTGGTGCGTGATGTTATATACGACGGTACTACTTCTGGAATTTTCTCCGGTGCCGCTGGAACCATTCAGCCGCTACGCGAAAATCAGGGAATTCCTGATGAAATACAGGTTTTTCCTTGTACTGCTCGGTATTATGCTTTCCACGCTTCATCAGTCATCGCTGGGTTCGCTGGTTCTGCTCTGGCCGTTCAAGGTGCCCGCGCTCTGGTATTCAAGCATTCTGCCGGTTCAATTTTTCATCTCGGCGGTGGCTTTGGGTTTGATGATGGTATCGCTGGAAAGCCTGATAACAAGCTGGCTATACCGGCGCGAATCCGAAACCCATTTAATCGCCAAGCTGGGCAAGGCCGCTGTTTGGGTGTTAAGTATTTATCTGGCCGTAAAGGTCGGCGAGCTTCTGGTGGATAGCAAGTTAGGTCTGCTATTCAACGGTTCCTGGCAGAGCACGGTTTATATAATTGAAATGATGATTTCCACTATAATCCCGATTATCATCTTTTCCATTCCGAAATCGAGAAACAATGTCAACTGGCAATTCGTCGGTTCCCTTATGGCCGTATTCGGTATGGCTTTAAATCGTATCGATGCCGGCGGGCTCACGATGATAGGCGCCACCGGTGAATTTTACGTGCCGTCATGGATGGAAATTTCAATTACCGCCGGCGTCATATCCGCGGCTATCCTGGTATTTTTATTCGCGATCGAAAAATTCAATGTCTGGGAAACGCCGCCGAAAAATCCCGAAGCCGATCCGCTCAAGCTGCCGACCTTTGACCGGTCCTCGGAAGTCTGGCTGGGCGAGCCAAGAATTTCGGGCAGAACGAAATATTCACTGGTATTCATAATTGCCATGAGCCTTGGTTTCGCTTTCCTGTCAGAAAATAAGATAGAAAGCCGGGGCGTTCCTGATATAAAGGTCGAAAGGGCCCTGGGCGGAGATACTCTGTTTATCGATGGCAATCGTGATAATTACGGCGTCGAGTTTCAGCATGCCATGCATATTAATAAACTGGGCGGCAAGGATTCATGCGCGATCTGCCATCACATGAACGTGCCCAAAGATAGGCAAAGCGGCTGTTACAGATGCCATTCGAATATGTATAAGCCGGCCAGCGCTTTCAATCATGATTGGCATAACAGCCCTGAAGGCGCCAATATCGCCTGCCGCGAATGCCATAAACCCAATCTGGAAAAAACGGCTCAAACCGCCAAAAAATGCGATCAATGCCATACGGATTTGATACCGGCCAACAGCCATATTAAAATCGATTCGTACGTTACTCTGTCTTATGTCGATGCTATGCATACAATGTGTATCGGCTGCCATAAAACCAAAATGAAACAAAGGACTGCTGAGCAAAAGAATCTGACCCTGTGCACTACCTGTCATAAGGCCGGGCCGCCGGAATATCTGAAGGCGGACATTTTAAATAAACTGCACGAACCGAATTTCAACCATGTGGTTTTGCCGGGGTACGACGCGTCGTCAAATGATTGAGAAAAAGGAGCCGACAAAAAGAGGTGTGAACCGCGAAAAGGACAATATGGCAAAGTTTAAAAAGAAAAAAGGCGCTGATTTTGATCGCTGGGCATTCGAGGAGCTGTTTCAGCTCGTGCCTTATAATATCGCCATAATCGATCGTGACTTCAATATCGTGAAGGCCAATGATAATTTCGCCGAATACTTCGGCAACTGGCGCGGCCGCAAGTGTTATAAGGTTTACAAAAAAATCGATCATCCATGCGCGAACTGCAATACCATATTGACCTTTCAGGACGGCCAAACCCGCGTCAGCGATGAGGCGGGTATCGGTCAGAACGGCCGGCCGGCGCATTACGTGGTTCATATAGCCCCGCTTAAGAAAAATAAAAAGGGCAAGGTCGATTACGTGGTTGAGATGTCCTCGGATATTACGGAAACCAAGAGATGGCAAAGGGAATATCAGTTATTATTCGACAGGGTGCCCTGCTACATAACGGTCATCGATAAAAATTACAAAATCATCCGGGCCAACGAAAGTTTCCGGGAAAATTTCGGTGATGTTATAGGCAAACAATGTTACGAGGTTTACAAGAAACGGAAAACAAAATGTCCAAATTGCCCGGCCGCCAAATCATTCAAAGATGGCATGGTTCACCGGTCCAATCAGGTCGGCATAAAGGCCAAAGGCGAGAAGACCCATTACATTGTCGCCACCTCACCATTGGGACGTGGTCCGAATGAAGTGAACCAGGTCATCGAAATATCCACCGATGTGACCGGGCTTAAAAAGCTGGAAAACGATATAATCGAGGCCGAAAGACTGGCCGCTGTCGGTCAAACCGTGGCCGGCCTGGCGCATAGCGTGAAAAACATTCTCATGGGTCTTGAGGGCGGAATGTACATAGTCAGCCAGGGGTTCAGTAAAAACGACCAAAAATCGATTACCGAAGGCTGGGAGATGCTTCAGCGAAATTTCGAAAAGATCACCTCCCTCGTGAAGGATTTTTTAAGTTTCGCCAAGGGACGTTTACCGGAGCTGGTTATGGTTAATCCTAACGATCTGGTTAATGAGATATGGACGCTTTATAAGGATATCGCCGCTAATATCGGCATTACCCTGATATCGGAAACCGACAAAAATATCAAGGATGTACCGCTCGACCCCAAGGGTATTCATTCATGTTTGACAAATCTGGTCTCAAACGCTATAGATGCCTGTCAGATGAGTGATAAGAAAGATAACCTGGTGACGATTCGGACGAGATACGAAAAGGGAACGCTTTATTTCGAGGTTGAAGATACCGGCAGTGGTATGGAATATGATATCAAGCAGAAAATATTCACTACCTTTTTCACCACCAAGGGCGGTATGGGCACCGGCCTGGGGCTTCTGACAACCAGGAAAATCATCCAAGAGCACGGCGGCAAAATTTCGGTCGTTTCCAAAAAAGGCGAAGGTTCGAAATTCATTATGTCGTTTCCGGTGAAGCGGCTTAATTTATTATACAACAGCAAAGTGGAATAATGGGATATATACAGATTGGAGAGTTCCATGACTGATGAGGATAAAAAAACTATACTCGTGGTGGATGATGAAGAGGATGTTAGGAAATACCTGTCTATGGCTTTGACAGCGGCCGGATTCAATGTTATCATGGCCAGTGACGGCGACCAGGCTCTTGAGCAGGTTAAAAAACGCAAACCCGATTTGATTTCGCTGGATCTGGTTATGCCTAAAAAATCGGGCGCGAAATTCCACCGCGAATTGGTCAAAAACAAGGAATGGGCGAAAATACCAATATTGATAGTCACCGGACACGCCCGCGATGATCTGGGGAAGGCCGACCTAAAAAACCTTACCATGTCCGGCCCGGGAATCTATCTCGAAAAACCGGTCAAGCCCGATAACTATATCGCCGCGATTAAAAAACTTCTCAACATGGATGCTACCGAAGAAGAAAAGCGCCTGGCCGAGAAAATCGAGCTTCAAAGTGAACTGAAAAACTTGATCGATGACGCCGATCCAGACATGCTGGATAAACTCAAGGCGATGATGAAAAAGAAAGATTGATCTTAGCTTGATCAAAATAAATAATTCGCAAATATGGAGGCATTTAATATGTCCAAGAAAATATTGATAGTCGAGGATGAACCGGATCCCCGGAAATACCTTGAAGTGCTTTTAAAAGAACACGGGTTCGATACATTCTGCGCCGAGGACGGTATTCAAGCGATGGATAAGGTAAGAGAACTTAAGCCGGACGCCATCCTTCTGGATATACTTATGCCGCGCGAAACCGGCATAAAATTCTATCGCGACCTGTCGAAAGACGACGAGTATTCTAAAATACCGGTCATAGTCTGCAGCGGCGCGACTCAGTACAAACCGTTATTCGAACTCAACCGTCAGGCTTTGCCCAAACCTTTCGCTTTCGTCGAGAAACCTATCGATAAGGAGCTGTTAATCGAGAAACTGAAAGAAGCCGTTGGCTAAAAGCAGGGATTGTTGAAAAAGCCGTATGCCTGTCATTGCGAATCCCGCGTTAAGCGGGATGAAGCCG
>CAZFSN010000203.1:0-5783 GCA_964521815.1 uncultured Ignavibacteria bacterium
TAGTTGCCTCACTTATATTTAAACAGATTTTATTTCATTGTCAACGATTTTTAATAAAACACCGCGTGATATAGCGATTTATAATTGATTAGCGCTTGACTGTAACCCGCTTATTTAAAACCGGATAACTATATAAATTAGGTCAAGCTATGGTCGACATATAACATTAATTAATAAATATAAAAAAGTTGTAAGCGAAACTAATCCGGCAACGCAAAATGTATTTATTTATCTATCTAATAAGCCGGCCAACAGTTTTAAGCAGTTCGTCTTTATCTATCGGTTTTTCTATAAAGCCCGATGGCATCTGGATTTTCTTATTGCGTTCGATAAAATGTTTAATGTCCACGGAAACACCGGTGACCATGATAATAGGTATATTAACGGTATCAGGGTCTTCTTGAAGATGCCTCAATGTTTTCACACCGGATTCTTGATCCATTGAAACATCCAAAGTAATCAGATCAGGCTTTTCAGATTTAGCTTTCTTGAATCCTTCCGCGCCATTATAAGCCGATATCGTAGTATAGCCGTTATCTTCTAAAAGAGTCGTCAGCCACACGACCATATCTTCTTCGTCATCAACAACAAGTATCTTCTTTGAATCAGCCATGTATCCTCCTGTTTGCTCTTATTATTAGGATGTCGAATCGGGTTTGGCAACACGTTTTTTGGGTAATTTTACGACAAAACGCGAACCCTTATTGATTTCGGATTCCAACAGTATACTGCCCCCATGCTCTTGGGCGATTTTGTTGGAAATAAATAATCCCAGTCCAGTGCCTTCCGTACCTTTGCCGGAGAAAAAGAGAGTGAATGCTTTTTCCCTGGTTTCTTGATCCATACCAATTCCATTATCTGAGACTTCAAACTCAATATGATCCCCGGCGTTTCTTAATCCGAGCATGACATAATGGGAATCGCCGTTGTTATCCACTCGGCAAGCGTCGATAGAGTTTTCAGCCAGGTTCACCAATAGCGCTCTGATCGCCTTGAAATCGGCTTCGAATTCGCCGGTTGTTTCATCTATATCTAACTTGATTTCAATATTCAAAGATTTAGCCTTAGAATCGATAACGCCGTTAACTTCTTTGATTAAATCAGCCGCCGATACCGATTGCCAATCGGGCTCGCGGTCTTTGGCATAATAGAGAATATCTAGAACCATACTGCGAATGCGTCCGACATTGCGCTGGGCGATTTCCCAACCTTTCTTTACCCGCTCCTGGTTATTTTTCTCCAGGCCCGTATTGACAAGATAGAAACCCCCATCCAGACTGCTGAGAAGGCCTTTCAGACCATGCGAGATTGAGCTAATCAGTAGGCCAATAGATGTCAATTTCGACTGCAATTGCCTGATCTGAGTGATATCGGTGCTCATTTCAATAACGCTATCGATTTTGCCATCAGAATTCCTTATGGGCATCGTGTTGACAAGCACGTTCATTTGACGGCCGTCTTGAGAGGTTAAAACCTCCTCATGAACATGAACCTCACCGTCATCGAATGTCTGCTTGACTATGCAGGGATAACATTCTTCATCGCGATGTTTATAAACGTTATAGCATTTACATCCAAAATGCCTGCCGAAAGCTTCGCAAAACATCCTATTAGCTTCAATTATTTGGAGTTCCCTGTTTTGAATCGAGATGAAACACGGCACTTCCTCAAATAACTGATGATAGCGGCTCTGGCTATCTTTAAGTTGATTCTGAAGTTTTCTTTGTTCGGTTATATCAGTCGACAATTCAATTACTTCGGTGACTTCGCCCGCTTCATTTCTAATCGGAGTGGTGTAAACCAGAACGCACACCTCGCGACCATCCAGGGTTTTGACGACTTCCTCGCTGCGGTGGCTCTGGCCGTCATGGAACGTCCTTTCAACCGGACAATCTTCACATTTTTCTGGGCGATGTTTATATACCTGATAGCAAAACCTGTCATCGTAATCGCCAAAATCTTTACGGAATGATTCATTAGCCTCGATAATCCGGAAATCGCGAGTCTGGACGGATAGATAGCCCGGGATAGCATCTATAATTTTATCGGTATAGCGGCGGCGGGGTTGTTCCATATTCACCTCCGTTTACAATTTCAATATTCTGCGCTATTTATCATGATGAACCAGTTTGAGAATTTTGCGCACATTTAATATCAAATCATCCTCATCAATCGGTTTATCAACATAGCCTTCAGGCGGAGTTACCGCACGATCATAAATCAATTTTCTCATCTCGGGTTTGCCTGTAATAATGCAAACCGGCATCGATTCCAGGTCGGGGTCTTTTCGTAAGGTTTCGAATACATCTATGCCTGATTTACCGGGCATGGTAATATCCAGTGTCATCAAATCTGGTTTTTCAGTTTTGGCTTTTCTAAGCGCCTCTTCGCCATTGGAGGCGGTAATCACGGTCGCGCCGTTGTCCTCAAGGACTGTGCCTATAAACGTGAGGAAATCTGGTTCATCATCGACTGTTAATATCTTGTAACCAGCCAGCCCGGCGGCTTCTAAGACCTCTTCGATCTTCTCCGGGACCGCGACAGGTTTTGGTTCAATGACCAAAGCGTTTGCTACGAGATTGACAAGTTGTGTTACGCCCATGCCGAGTTTATAGTGTTTGATAAGATCAGATAAGCCATCCACGCAATTATGGCAGGAGGTAACGACATCCTGTGCGCCGGTAGCTTTCAATTGATTCGCCTTAATCTGGGCTGATTTCAGCCGCCGCGGCGTATATTCCGACATCGACATGGCGCCGCCGCCGCCGGTACAGCAGTAATTCTCACTCCGATTGGGATACATCTCCCGGAAATCCTCGCATACCATCAGCAATAACTCGCGAGGTTCCTCAAATAAACCGCAACTGCGGGCGTTATTGCATGAATCGTGAAAAGTAACCGGTTGTGGATTTTTTGATTTATCGACCTTAATCCGCCCTTCTTTGATATAGCGAATCATGGTAATTACCGAACTTTCCATGACAAAATCATTGATATTCATACCGGCCCAGTTCGGGCCTTCACAGCGAGTAGAGCGATAGCCGTGGCCGCATTCGGAAATGACCAACTTCTTGCCGTGAAGTTCGCTTACTTTTTCATATAAACGCCGAGCGACCGCGCCGCCTAAATCATCATCTCCGGAGAATAGTCCGAAATTGGTCATATCCCAGCCTTCACTCGGCATTGTCCAATTTTCACCGGCGACGTAGAAAATTTTAGCGGCGTCCGAAATTGTGCGGGGATCGTATTTGACCTCACGAGGATTTATCGAATAAACCACATCGGCATCGATTTTATCAATCGGGATATTCGCTCTATTGTCTGCCATCTCCATTTGCAACTCATCAGACAACCACTCCAATGTATCGAGATAATCCTCTTTAAGGACGCCCATCTGATTGCCAAGTTCCCATTGATCTTTGCTGACAACCGCCACACCTTCGGGCATAACGCCAACCGATACCAGTAAACCACGAGCCATGCGGTTGAAGGTCGCGTAATCGACGCCCATAGGGCAATTAATCGAACATCTCCTGCAATTCGTGCATTTACCGAAAACTATATCCTTCAATTCCTCCAGGTCCTGATCCGTATAAACACTTTTGGCGTGCACCCACCAAGGCAAAACGCGGCCGGTCCAGTCAAAATGACGTTTGAATATTTTTCGAATCTGATCGGCTTTATATGCGGGGGCGAACGTCGGATCATCCGGATTGGAGAGCACGTAGTGACAGCAATTGGTACAATTTCCGCAATGAACGCAGGCGACCAATGAGCCGACCATCTGCCGGTTGAGTTTTTTCTCGAACCGTTCCAGCACTTTTTGGGCTTTGTGAGATCTTACCGAATTATTATTACTCATAATCTATCTCCATCAATTTCAATTTACTCATCATCTATTTTTGAGAGGCCTGTACGCGTTTGATCGGGTAAGTCCCTCGATAGCCCATGCTCTTGCCGAAATAGTAACGGGTAAATGGATAATACAGGTAATGCGATATCTTGGAAAACGGTACATATATTAAAAAGAAGGCGGTCAGGATAAAATAGGCCAGCAGGATGCCTTCGCCGTTTTCAATATTATTCGGCACCGCGAATGCAGCGAAGAAAAACCAGACAGTCAGCAATATCAGTGAAAAGTAATCATCGGGTGAACTGATAGCCCGCATGTATTTATCGCTTACCCGTCTTATGATACGAATTACGCCAACCAGACAGGCCCCGCCTATAATAATCTGAAAGATTGATACGATTACAGGGTAGCTTGTCAATAGACCGGGCGCGTAAGGGATTATAAATGATAACGCAATCGCCAGGGTAACACCCAAATGAAAGATCACGAATTGAGAATAGATGAAGAATTTAGTCCGCGTGCTTTCCATGGCCCAGGGCATGGCGATATTCGCCCAGGAATACAGGACTCCTTTCATAGGCGTCGTGCCCGGCAGTCCGGTTGCCGGTTGACGTTCTTTACCGGCCTTGAATTTAAGCAACCATCTTACGCGGAGCGTATAAACTATTGTCATTATCACAAGGGCCACCTCTTGAAGAGTATGTTCTGAAAAATGAAGTAAATCGCTCATGAATGTCCTCCCCGGGTTAGCCCAGACTCTGAAGTTTTTTCTGAAACGGATCATAATCGCGATTATCCAACAGGCAGATAACCACTTCTTCCAATTTTGAGCCGTTACTCAGATAACTTTTAATAGTTTCTAATGTTAATTGGGCGCTTAAATCGAGCGGTACTCCATAGAAACCGGCGCCCATCGGCGGAAAAGCTATCTTCTTAATCCCCTTCTCATCGGCTAATTTTAATGTATTGATAATAGTCTTTTTCATTTTCTCTTCGAGATTTTCTTCCTGGAATTTAGGCCCATTGGCGTGAATTATGTACTTGGCCTTCATCTCGCCCGCGTCACTTATCACTGCCTTGCCCCGATCAATCGGCGCGAGTTTGTCGAGTTCTTTCTGTATAGCAGGACCTCCCCGAACCGTGATCGCTCCGCCAAAACCTGAACCAAGTTTCAGGTTTGATTGAGCGTAATAGACAAAGCATTCAATATCGATATCCGTGATATCTCCGATCATCAGGCGAATCACGCTATCTTTGACTTTCTTTTCATCCGTCATGTACCTAACTCCACTATTATTTTAATTGCTCTAATAATCATATCTGCCATTTAATAAAGCATTGTGTTTGGTCAGGTTAATTAAGCTCTCCAGTTCGGCCATCTTAAAGGGCTTGTTTATTATCGCGAAAATCATTTTATCGCACTCCGACGGTACCTTGCTAATTTCGCCGGCCAGTATTATTTTTACGTATGGGATTCTGGGATCCTCGGACAAATGCTTAGTGAAGAACTGACAGCGGTCAATACCTATTGAGCTGTCTATTACAACGTAATCGGGACGGAAATTCTCAACTACCATCGAACAGTGATAGCCATCCTCAGCTAAACGTAAGTTGAAATCAACATCCTGCGCCCGATTATCCAATTCGGCCCCGAATTCTTTTTGATCGGTAATAACAAGAACATTTAGCCGCTGACCCTGGACGACCCTGAAATATTCACAATCCTCACAGGAACCTTTGCAAAACATCTTGGCGTGTCCCGATTCAACCGGTAATTTAATCATTTCATAACAGCGCATGGCCCTGGATCGATAAGCTATGCATTTAGCGCATTCCGGAGTTGACCCGCCGCTGCTTCTATAGAATTCCCAACAAAATTGAAAAGAACGCTGATTGTTTACCGATTCATTTGATGATTCATCTTGTTCAA
>CAZFSN010000204.1:0-5779 GCA_964521815.1 uncultured Ignavibacteria bacterium
TTCACAATTCGGCCAGCCATCGGGAGCTTCATCCGGCACATCATAAGGAGTCGGCCATAGAGGTTCGAAGTCGGTACAGTATTGCAATACGCCAATACCCCTGAAATAAGTCACTATTTTCGTAACGTCGCTGCCGATTACTCTACAATCGCCGTTAGCATCCGCCGATGCCCAGAAACCATCGAGCAGGCATGGCCGACTCGTTTCGATACCTCTGAAAAAATTCACCAAATAGGTAACATCGCTGCCGGTCACCGTTGGCGGCCAGTGGCCGACATACATATTAGCATCGCCGGTAAGATAAGCATATACGTGTTCGCGAATTATGAAAAGCGTGACAGTATGGTTGACAGTATCATATGAATCCGCTACTTCTACATTAAAACCCTGCTCAATCGGGCCATCCGGAGCATTTCCGAAAATAGAATCGTTTTGAACTGTCAGCCAGGCGGGATAATCGATGTAAGCAATTGCGTGTTCCGAATCATCATTATCGATTATTTCCGGACTATAACTGAAATAAGCGCCTGCTTCAATCGTGAAAGAATCGGGCGAGATAATTTGCGGGGGAAAATTTACGCTGCAGCTGTGCGCTCCGGGTTGGCCTATGAATGGATGAGTTTCCACCCGGCCGGAGTAATCGGCGGCTTTGAGATAATAGGATATTTGCGAGCCCGGATTTTGAGCCGGAATAGCGCCATAAAATGAATCCGGCTCCGAAGTAGTATTCAAGGCGGCAGATTGCCATGGATTATTATCGATTTTGTAATAGATTTTCAATGAATCAGCTATAAGATTTTCGCCGGAACAAGCTGTAATAAAAGCGCTGACAGGATATTGTCCGGCCAAACCGCTCACCCTGCCCCATAAAGGATCATGATCGACGAACAACATTAGCCGGTCTGGCACTCCCATGGTACGGCAATGGATAGCGTCATCATCCAACCACGAACCGGAAAAGCCCAGAATCTCGTAGCCGGGCATGGCGGTCTGATAAGTTTGAAGCGCCATGTTATCATAGGCGCCCCCGAATACAGGCACCAGGACTTTATCATTTAATATGACCGAATTCGTGTAAGCCGTACCGGATGGGCAATAGACCCGGACAATCGTATAGGGTCTGCCCCAGGCCGATATTTGCTGCGCTAAATAATTGGCCCGGGCGTTAAGCAAACTATAGCTTGGATTGCCTGGCGAAACATCTTTGACCAGAATAGTCGTAGGATTTAGGAATTTCGCCCAGCAATCAATATGATGGATGCCTCCCGATTCGATATAGTCAAGTACCGTGTAATCATTTCCAAGATAGGCCAGCATAATTGAATCGACTTGCGCCGGAGTCTTGCCGGGATTTTCGTCGTAGACCAGCCGGGTCGACATCGACATACCCAGCCCATCCGACATATGATTGCCGCCGGTGGTGATTAAATCCATACCGTAAACATCAAGCCCCCACTGGGCGCCAATTACCTGGGGAATCAGATCATCGTAAGGCCGGGGCCGGTTGTAGATATGATCGACGATGGCCAGAGTATTATCCTCGAATATGAACCAGGGCCCGTAATCGCGTGTCCAGATACTGTTGGTTGGGGCGAGAATGAACTGCGTGTTGGCCATATTGACGCCGCCGGCTGAATAACTGTTGCGGGCGCTGTTCTCTTCAGAGGAATTGGCTACGATAGTCGTCACCATTAAATCTTCCGACATCTCCGCCACCAGCGAGATCGATATTCCCAACGGCCATCTTATGATAACGCCCTCGGACCGCTCCCATTCGGCCGGGTTACGGACTTCGCCCTCGGGCGCTCTGGTGTTTCGATGGTTGATGCCGATTTCGTCCAGCCTGAGCTTCTCCTCCTCGGTTAAACCAATTGGCAGGAATCCTTCTTGATCGTTATTTTGGCCCCAAATTGAGGCTGGATTTACCAGAACGTATGCGACGAAAAAAAACAGCCATAATTTTTTCATAACTCAACTCATTTAAAAATTAATTTTCGATCTGATTTTTACAGAACGATTACTTTTTGCAAAATTCAAAACCAGTAGCTCATCTTCAAGGCAGACACCATTTTTCACTGATAATAATATAGCATCAATTTTAAAATTTCCAAGTCCATTTTAATTCCATTTAAAAAGGTTTAATATGCTTATCTGTCCATTATTGATTGTGACAAATTAGCGATATTTTTCTTGAATGTTGGCTGTTTTTTCTTTATATTTTAACTAGCTGTTTGGCAATCAGTTGTTAAATTATACTTGGGGGTTTTACGTGAATAATAATTATGAGTTGAAGAAACAGCTTATAAAGGAATTGTCCGACCTTGGTCGGGAAGCAGCGGAACTGAAGAATCTCAGTAGTGAATCAACATCTCTGAATTCAGTTTCTGCTAAGCTATTGGACCACATCAATAATATCAAGGATATCGCGGATAAGAATCTTAATAACGGCGTATTAAGAGCCGGCGAGGAAAAATACAAGGCTCTGTTCGAATCCGCCAATGACGCCATATTTTTAATGCAAGACGACAAGTTCATCGATTGTAACGCAAAAGCGCTTGAGATGTTTCGTTGTACAAGAGATCAGATAATTGGCTTTTCACCTTATAATTTCTCCCCGGAATTTCAAGCTAATGGCCATGATTCAAAAAGCCTGGCGCTGGAAAAGATTAATGCGGCTTTAGCAGGGAAAATACAATTTTTCGAGTGGCGTCACAAACGTCTCGATGGCGCCTTATTCGATGTTGAAGTGAGTTTGACCAAATTTGGATATAATTCCAAAAGCTATATCCTGGCGATCGTCCGGGATATCACCCGGCGCAAGCAGGGCATACAGGCGCTGCATGAAAGAGAAAACCAAATAAAAGGTATCTTCCGCACCGCGCCGGTCGCTATTGGTATGTTTATTGATCATAGAATTCATGAAGTCAACGATAAAGCCTGCGAAATGACCGGCTATTCCAGTGATGAATTAATTGGTCAAATCACACGGTTTCTTTATCTATCCCAGGCTGATTACGATTATGTTAGTCAGGAAAGTTCTAAACTCATCGAGATGTACGGAATCGCCACGATTGAAACTCGCTGGCGGCGAAAAGACGGCAAAATAATAAATGTGCTATTAAGTTCGACGCCTTATGACACCGAGGATTCGTCTTCCGGCTTCGTAACCACCGTTTTAGATATTACCGAACGCAAACGGGCAGAGGCGGCGTTACAGGAAAGCAACGAGCGATTCAGGAAGATATTCATGGAAGGACCTCTCGGCATGGTCACGGTAAACGCGGAGTACCGGTTTAGTGCGGTTAATGATTCATTTTGCCGGATGACAGGCTACTCGGAACAAGAGCTATTGACGCTTACATTTAAAGATATTACTCATCCTGATAATCTTACCCAAGACACCGAATCGATTAGAAAACTGGAACGCGGAGAAATTCCAATATACCGGACCGAAAAACGCTATGTGCGAAAGGATGGAAAACTCATCTGGGGAGCGCTGACAACTTGCATCGTCCGCGATGCGGATGGGCGATTTTTGTATTTCCTCAGTATGATCGATGATATCACAAAGGACAAACAGGCGGAAGAAGCTCTCATAGAAGAAAAAGACAAAGCCCAGAAATATTTAGATATCGCCGGTGTGATGTTTGTCGCTTTAGATAAGGATGGAATAGTCACTCTTATCAATAAAAAGGGCTGTCAAATTTTAGGTTATGAAGAAAACGAAATAATCGGCAAAAATTGGTTCGATAATTTCCTTCCGTTATCACTTAGAAAAAGCGTTAAAGCTGTCAATGAAAAACTAATGGCCGGCGAACTGAACGGATCTGAATATTATGAAAACTCGATATTAAATAAACAGGGCCGGGAGAGGTTGATCGCCTGGCATAATACGAAATTAACCGATGATAGCGGCGTCATAATCGGTACAGTCAGTTCCGGCGAGGATATTACGGAAAAGAAGCTCGCGGAAAAAGCTCTGGAAACAAGCCTGGATGAAATAAACGCTCTAAATAATATTGGCCGCCTGGCTGGTTCAAGTCTTTCATTAGAAAATGTTATTGATAGAACTTTGAAAGAAGTCTTTAAGTTAACGAATTCGGATTTAGTCATATACTTCTTAAAAGACGGAGAGAATTTAAATTTAAAAAACTTTTATTATGAGGACCAAAAGCACGCGCATCGGCAGACCCCAACTCATAAAGTCGGTGAATGCCTTTGCGGATTAGCCGCCAAAGACGTAAAAGCCGTTTATTCAAAAGATATTTACAACGATCCGCGTTGCAGATGGGATGAGTGTAAAAAGGCTAACCTTCGATCTTTTGCCGCTATCCCTTTACAAGCTGAAGGTAATATAATCGGTATATTAGGAATGGCTTCCGCGAAGATAAACGATTATTCCACTCGGTCAGTTTTTCTGGAAACGATGGCGAATTACATCGCCGCTGGGATAAATAACGCGATACTGCACGAACAGCAAAAGATATATGCTATCGAACTTGAAAAAAGAGTAATTGAAAGAGAACGAACTGAAGATGCGCTTAAGCAAGCGTTTGCCGAAATTGAATCGTTAAAAAACCGCCTTCAAGCCGAAAACGTTTATTTACAGGAAGAAATCAAGCTGGAGCATAATTTTAGTGAAATTATCACGAATAATTCGAATTTTAAAAGAATACTGAGTAAGGTCGAACAAGTAGCCGCAACCGATGCCACGGTGCTTATATTGGGCGAAACCGGCACGGGCAAGGAACTTATCGCCCGGGCTGTACATAATATCAGTCCGCGAAGGAACAGGCCGCTGGTAAAATTAAATTGCGCCGCTCTGCCGCCAAGCCTGATCGAAAGCGAACTCTTCGGTCATGAAAAAGGCGCTTTCACGGGCGCGGTAGCGCAGAAAATAGGTCGTTTTGAACTGGCTGACGGCGGCACGATTTTTTTAGATGAAATCGGCGATCTGCCGCTTGATCTTCAAATCAAACTATTAAGAGTACTACAGGAAGGAGAATTCGAACGAGTCGGCGGCCGAAAGACAATCAAGGTCGATGTCAGAGTTTTGGCGGCCACTAATCGTAATCTCCGAGATAACGTGAAAGACGGTACCTTCAGAGAAGATCTTTACTACCGGTTGAACGTCTTCCCTATTGTGTGTCCACCTCTAAACGAGCGTAAAGATGATATACCCCTTCTTGTGAACAATTTTGTCAAAAAATCCTGCAAAAAAATCGGTAAAAATATCACTTTCATACCTAAAAATGTAATGGACGCTTTCCTGAATTATGATTGGCCCGGAAATGTCCGCGAATTGGAAAATATTATCGAAAGAGCCGTTATCACAAGTTCACCTAATCGTCTCGAATTGACCGGCGAGTTAATAAAACAGGATACTCATATAGATTCGACTTCAATCGGGCCATTGGAAGAATATGAACGCGATTATATTATCAAAGTCCTCGAAAAAGTCAATTGGCGGGTCAGCGGCGAAAAAGGGGCAGCCAAGCTATTAGGTTTAAACCCGAAAACGCTCGAATCCAAAATGAGAAAGCTTAATATTAAGCGCAATAACTGAATTATCCTGATATATAAGGAATTCCTGATATATAGGGATGATTTTATTAACTATTTGCTTCATTTAATTCCCTGAAAAGCCAATATTTGCATGATCATCAATAAGTTATGTTTGCTATGATATATTTTGTATGATTGGCATGACATTTGCGAAATTATTAGACAAAATGGGAGATGATTATGAATAACAAAAACAAAAATACCGGATTGGCTC
>CAZFSN010000205.1:0-5733 GCA_964521815.1 uncultured Ignavibacteria bacterium
TGCCGGATATCGATGAGAAAATGGAAGGCGTCCACGAGGATTTTATCGAGGAGATATCCGCTTCAAGTACGCCTATGGAAATTCTGAAAATCGCCATGATTTTCGAGGAAAGAGCCTATAACCTTTACAACGATCTCGCCAAAAAGATAAAGGATGCCAAAGGCAAAGAAACTTACGAATACCTGGCGAAATTCGAATACGGACACATGCTGAAAATAAAAAAACTGATGGAGCAATATAAGTAGCTAATTACCGGGTTTGAATATCGATTCAAACCGTTAAATCATAAAATTTTCAAGGAGTGATTATGGCAGATTCATCGTATAAAAACTCGTTTGACGCCCGCGCCGAAATCGACACCGGCTCCGGCAAGGCATATTATTTCCGGCTCGGCAAATTAGCCGAAGACGGGATCGCCGATATAAACCGCTTGCCTTTTTCGATTAAAATCCTGCTTGAGGCAGTCCTGCGTACCGAAAACGGCAGTTCGGTGCTGAAAGATGATGTCCTGAAGCTGGCCGGGTACGATCCTAAAAATCCGGCTAAAAGCGAGATCGCTTTCAAGCCCGCCCGGGTGCTTCTGCAAGATTTCACCGGCGTACCGGCGGTGGTCGACCTGGCCGCCCTGCGTAGCGCTATGTCGCGCCTTGGCGGCGATCCGCAGGTAATCAACCCTCGCATCCCGGTCGATCTGGTGATCGATCACAGCGTGCAGGTGGATGTTTTTAATTCCCCGACCGCCTTGCAGGAAAACGCCAAGATAGAATTCGAACGCAATCGCGAACGCTACGAATTTCTGCGCTGGGGGCAACAGGCGTTTCAGAATTTCCGGGTCGTGCCGCCCGCCAGCGGTATCTGCCATCAGGTAAACCTCGAATACCTGGCTAAAGTCGTTCAGCGCCGGGAAATCGATGGCGAGGAATATGTATTCCCCGATTCGCTGGTCGGCACCGATTCCCACACCACCATGATTAACGGTCTGGGTGTGCTCGGTTGGGGTGTCGGTGGTATCGAAGCCGAAGCGGTCATGCTCGATCAACCCACATACATGCTGATGCCGGAAGTGATCGGTTTCAAGCTCATAGGCGAACTTCCGGAGGGAACCACAGCTACTGATTTGGTATTAACGGTCACGCAGATGCTTCGCAAGAAAGGCGTGGTCGGTAAATTTATTGAATTTTACGGCCCCGGTTTATCCTCGATGACCGTGGCTGACCGGGCGACTATCGCCAATATGAGCCCGGAGTACGGCGCTACGATGGGGTTCTTCCCGGTCGATAATAACGCTTTGCTCTATCTCAAGCAGACTGGACGATCACCTGAGCAGGTCGAGCTTGTCGAACGTTATTGTAAAGCGCAGGGCCTGTTCCGCACCGATAACACGCCTGATCCGGAATTTAAAGACAAGCTGGAACTCGATCTTTCCACGGTTCAAGCCAGCCTGGCCGGTCCCAAAAGACCGCAGGATCGTATTGAACTGAAAAACATGCAATCGCAATGGCGCAAGTCGCTGACCGCGCCGCCGCAGGAATTCGGTTTCAATTTAACTCCGGATGTTTTAAACGCCGAAAGCGAATTCACTTTCAATAAAACCAAAGGCAAATTAAAACACGGTTCGGTCGTTATCGCGGCTATCACCAGCTGTACCAACACCAGTAATCCCTCGGTGCTGATTGGCGCCGGCGTACTGGCCAGGAAAGCTATCGAGGCCGGTTTGAGCGTAAAACCATATGTTAAGACGAGTCTGGCTCCTGGTTCAAAAGTTGTCACCGAATACCTCGAAAAATCGAAGCTCACCCCCTATCTGGAAAAACTGGGCTTCTACAATGTCGGTTATGGCTGTACTACCTGTATCGGCAATAGCGGCCCCCTGCCCGAGCCGGTTGTCGAGGCGATCAACAAAAGCAAGTTGGTGGTAGCCGCCGTCCTTTCGGGTAATCGCAATTTCGAAGGCCGGGTCAGCCAGAATACCAAGGCCAATTACCTGGCCTCGCCCTTGCTGGTTGTCGCTTATGCGATCGCCGGAACGGTTGATATTGATTTGCTAAAAGACCCTATAGGCAAAGGCGCCAAGGGCAAGGATATTTACTTAAAAGATATCTGGCCAACTCAAGCGGAAATCGCCGAACATCTCGGCAACGCGCAAAATCCCGACACATTCCATAAAGCTTATGACGGCATCGAGCAATCGAATCCGATCTGGAATAAGATTCCGGTCAGCGGCGGGGCTGTTTATCAATGGAAAGCCGATAGTACATATATTCAGGAGCCGCCTTTCTTCGTGGAAATGAGCACCGATGCCGAACCAATTAGGCCAATCCAGCACGCTAAAACGCTGGTGATGGTTGGCGCCAGTACAACCACCGATCATATCAGCCCGGCGGGAACGATTGCTCACGATAGCCCGGCCGGTAAATATTTAATTGAAAAAGGCGTCCAGCCCAAAGATTTTAATTCCTATGGCAGTCGTCGCGGCAACGACCGGGTGATGACCCGCGGTACATTTGCCAATATCCGTCTGAAAAACCTTCTGGCCCCCGGTACCGAAGGCGGCTGGACCACGCATATCCCTTCCGGGGAAGTTATATCGATCTACGAAGCATCCCAGAAATACAGAATTAGCAGTACGCCTAATATTGTCCTGGGAGGTATCGATTATGGCATGGGTTCAAGCCGCGACTGGGCCGCCAAGGGAACATATTTGCTGGGTATCAGGGCGGTCATCGCCGAATCATTCGAACGCATTCATCGGAGCAACCTGGTGGGTATGGGCGTATTACCGCTTCAATTCGAGGATGGCCAGAATGCCAAAACGCTTGGCCTGACAGGCAAAGAGACTTTCACCATTTTTGTCGATGATAATCTTAAGCCATTGCAAAAGGTAGAAGTCAAAGCTGTCCGGGAGGATGGCACCGAATTCGGTTTTGATGTTGTCTGCCGAATCGATACCCCAATAGAAGTTGAATATTACAGAAACGGCGGAATTCTTCACACAGTGCTGAGGAATTTCCTGAAAGAAGCCAGATAACGCAAATTGTCGATTGATATTCGGTCAGGTTGTGCCCAAAAGAGCGCAACCTGATTTTATTTTTACTTCTCGTTGCGAAGCGCTGCTTCGCTATGAAGCGCAGTTACGTCCCTGAGTAGCGGGAGTGTTGAAAAAGTCCGCATTCCTGTCATCGCGAATCCCCGTACGGAGGTGAGGCCGTCAAGGCACGTCCGTGCAATTTAACTGTTTGCCGCATAATAACTTACAGATTGCTTCGTCGCCCTTCGGGCTTCTCGCAATGACAGGTTTTGAGGTTTTCCAACAAGCTCAGCGCTTATGGACGAGTAAAGAAATATATCATTTCGATTGTTTCTTAGAGCATTTTATAATAGTTATGATTTGGATGGACTTTCGAAACAAAAAGCAGTATTAAGTAATATACGATTTAGATGGAGGCAATTCAATGAAATATGCTGTTCTTGGGGCCGGTTTGATGGGTAAAGCTATCGCCTATGATTTGCTTCAACAAGCCGATACCAGTGAAGTAATATTGGCTGATAACAGCCAGAATAAATTATCCGAAACAGCCTGGCTTCTGAATGATTCTCGTCTTGTAACCGCCCTGTTTAACGCGGCCAGGCCGGATGAAATTAAATTCATTTTAAACAAAGTAGATGCCGCCGTCGCGGCTATTCATTATCAATTCAATATCGAATTCTCGAAAATAGCTATAGAGACAAAGACGCACTTATGCGATCTCGGCGGCAACAATTCCATAGTCGATCAGCAAATGAAAATGTCTCCCCAGGCTGAACAAGCCGGTATCTCAATCATCCCTGATTGCGGCCTGGCGCCGGGCATGATCTCGGTTCTGGTCAAATGGGGCATGGAAAAATTCGATTGGGTCGATACGGTCAAGGCTCGGGTCGGCGGTTTGCCTAAAAAACCATCGGGCATATTAAAATATGGTCGGTTGTTTTCGGTTGAAGGTTTAATCAATGAATATATCGAACCGGTTCGGGTTTTAAGGGATGGAAAATTGATGGAGATCGAACCGTTGACCGAACTTGAAGAGATCGAATTCCCTCCACCCTATGGCAAACTGGAAGCATTCGCGACTTCCGGCGGCTTATCGACGCTGGTGGAAAGTTACAGGGATAGATTAAAAAACCTCGATTATAAAACAATCCGCTATCCCGGGCATGGCGATATTATCCGGTCAATGTTCGAGATGGGTTTCTTCTCCTCCGAACCGATTATCACGGCCCATGGCGAAATAAAACCGCGCAATGTTACATCGGCCCTCATCGAGAAACATATTCCGTTGTGCGAGGATGATGTGACCCTGGTCAAAATCATTTTCGAAGGCGGCTCTAAAAGCCATTCTCTGACTTTAATCGATACCGGTATGCAGAACCCGCCGCTGACAGCTATGATGCGAACGACTTCGTTTCCAGCTTCGATAATCTCGCAGATGCAGGCTCGAGGCATAATTACGAAAATGGGCGTTAATCCTCAGGAAAGATGCGTCCCGACGGATATCTTCATTGAGGAACTTAAAAAAAGAAATATCATGGTTGAGGGTGTGGATTAATCGATTGACCCACTAGTAAATTCTCATGCCTTGCGATAATATAACCGAAATAATCAAGCTGAAGCTCGATCATAATAATCATTTTATTGAATATTCCCTTACTAAACAAAGTTGTGATCGGCCTATCGGTGAAAGCTCGCTTATTACTGATAAATTAAAAGGGCATACTGTCGAACAGATACTGGATGCTACTTTTGAATCAATCCTCAAGGGCTATCTTTCGTCCTCTCCTGAGAGTCGCTATTTATACACCAAGCATTTGCAGACTATCCAAAGTGTATTGGCAATTTGGTTGGGGCAGCGTGATGGTCAAACCGGCGGACGCTACGTAATCGATGCTATAAATTATGATGATGTAGGTATCGAACTGATAGCAATTATTAAATTAAATCTTCCCACTGAAAATATAATAAGCTGCGGCGAGATCGAAAAAAGCAATTCATAAGTATCAACTGAATCTATACACACATATTTTAAATCTTCTTTCATCTCGCTGCGAAGCGGCGCTTCGCAACGCTGCTATTCCGCGCAATACTATATATAGGGTAGTATCACCAAATCCCCAATACATCCTTGGCATAATCGGAGGCCATTTCTTTCGGATTCCATGGCGGGTCCCAAACCAGCTGAAGATCGACTTCTTTGACTCCTCTCAAGCCAAGCACCGTTTCCTTGATAGAATTCATAAGTTGCGGTCCATACGGACAAGCCGGGGTTGTCAGGGTCATTAAGATTGTGACTTTATCACCATCTTTTATGATATCATAGATCAGACCCAAATCAACCACACCGAGGCCGATTTCGGGATCCTGAATATGCGAAATAGCAGTCCTGATAATGTTTTCTGATACCGAAGCCATACCTACTCCGTCGAACTGACTTTGTCTTTTTCTTTATGCTCCCACGCGTCTATACCATCTATCAAAGCTGTCCAGGAAAGCAAAGCGCATTTTATCCTGACCGGGAAATCCTTTACTCCCTTAAGGGCTTCAAGATCACCCAGATTAGCATTATCGGGTACGTTTTCGCCCGTAAGCATACCCTTGACAAACCTGGCTATAGCTTTTACTTCCTGAAGACTTTTACCTTTGATCAGCTCCGATAATATCGAACCCGAGGCAACCGAAATCGCGCAGCCCTTACAGCCGAC
>CAZFSN010000206.1:0-5717 GCA_964521815.1 uncultured Ignavibacteria bacterium
GTCATCATCAGAATACTTGACCGAATCAGTATTGATGCTCCCGGCATCAAAGCTGGTATTGAAACTTATCCAGATCTGCCCCTTCTCTTCAATTTGATTAGTCCAGATATTGAAACCGACTTTGTGGGTATCAGGCGTCCCGGCTACCCCGCTGGATAATGTATCCGTAACATCTAATAACGGCATTAAATCAATCGTTAATAAAGGAGCGGAATAAGATGAAGCGGCTTTTAAGCCATCATAAAGCTTCCAGGTGGTTGTAAAAACACTGGAATCAGCGGACACGTAATAATAAAAAACGATTTTACTGCCAACATCGATTTTAGGCGAACCGACCGCTACATAATGCCCCGAAGCTAAAATATCAATCGGAAACAGCTTATTATCGATTTCAACGGAAATTAAATCGAGATAGTCCGGTCCAGCCGTAAATTCGAGCGGTCCGTTTATGAAGTCACGTGCCGCTATCTCAGATCGATATACTTCCGCGACGGCCAAATTGCTGACGGCAAAAAATACAATAAATAATAAAAAAGATTTCTTTAGCGACAAATTCCTTGACCCTTCCGCTTATTCACTACAGGGTATAATTATACTAAAATATTCGGATGTGTCAATATCATTTCGCTAAAGGCGCGAAATCGAGGATGCCTATATCGGTTTCCCATCGAGCCCTGACCTGGACGGTATCAGGGTAGACCGCAATAGGTTCGGCAAATTTAAACGGCCTAATTTGACCGCCATCGTACAAACCGTTGCCGTTCAAATCATGAAATGCCCTGATAGTGTACGGCCCCGGGAAAAGACCGGGAAAAATAAAACTCCCATTTTCATCGGCATCGACCGAAATCGGCTCGCCCCTGGAAGAATATGCGGTCACTTTAATTTCCGGCCCAGGCGCGTTTATGACCTCGCCTAAAACCTCGCCTAAACTATCCCGTGAAGCTATAAAATATGTATACGTTATCGTCGTATCTCCAGCCGGATTACCGTCAAAATCCAGAATCCGGGCCATATCGTACAACATTAAATAAGCGCCGCCCTCCGTGAAAGCCGGTTTAAAAACGACCTGATTGGGATAGGACCAATGAATAGTGCAGTCGATCAAATTGTTCAGCGTATCCGTAAACACGACCGCAGCGGAAATACCCGCTGTATCAACCGCCTCGGAAAATTGCAGTTTTATATCGAAACCGGCCAAATGCGGCTGGCGAGATGGAGTCGGCGTTATCTTAACGAGTTCCGGTCCGCTTGTGTCCGCATCTCCGGCGTTAAAATTGCGTGATAGCGTATCGGCCAGGATATTATAAAAGGATCTTATGCTATCTACAGCGATCTTGTATTTCCGTCCCGGGGTCATGGCCGAACATTCGATAATCGCCGCTGTCAGTTCATCGGATACCGGAAATATCCTTTTTATAATCGGGTTAGATAAAGAATCTTCGATATTTATAATGGCATAATTGCGTTTCGATAACAATGTTAATTCGTCCATCTTCTGAGAGAAATTGGCCAATATGGTTTGACTATTAGGCGAAGAAACTCCGCTTAAGTAAGGCGCCAGCGTATCCCTGGCGACCGGCATCATTAACAAAGGACCAAATTCCAGTTGCTGTTCGCTTAGATAAACAAGTGTATCGGGTAAGGCCAACATTTCCCCGGGAGGAGCCCAAAACTGATCCGAGTTCTTGTCATCGACCGCCACTACCAGGTAGACGCCATAGCTTAAATATTCGAACCGGAAATTGCCCAGACTATCCGGTTGAGTGACATAATCCGGCAAGTTCATCCAAAAAATATCGGGTTGGCCGGATGGGAGCTTATAGGCCCAGATATTTAGCTTCCGCAAATCAGAGGCTATAACTTTGCCATAAATCGAACCGGTATATATCGTTTCACCGGTGGAAAATGACGTTGAAATCGATTGACCCAATTTATTGCCATGGCTGTCCTGAGCCAATGCTCCGATTGTCAGCACATGCGTGGTGTTGGGTTTCAATTTATCGGGAAGCGAAATTTTCAGTTTCTTGCCGGACCATTTGTATTTTGGATAATCAAAAAACAACGGCGAAATGAACACCGCCGAGGTGCAGGATTTATTCATATTCTTCGAGAAGATAACTTCCAAATCGGTATCTAAAGGCACGTTTACCGAACCGGATTCAGGTGTGACCGAGATGACCTCCGGCGGAGTCTTGTCCTCCGGCCCCCCGGATGGAGCCCCGGTTTGAGCGCAACCAAAAACCAGCGATACGAACAATATCGAAATGTAAACTATTAATTTATATCCAGGGATCAACTTCTTACTTCATTTTTTCTTTAATAAGCTCGTTATCAGGATCTAATTTCAAGGCCTTTCCCCAGTTATCCAAAGCCTCGGCCTTTTGGTCATTGGCGAAATAAATATCGCCCATATGTTCAAAAAGAATGGCATCTTCACCGCTGGCTTCGATAGCTTTAAGCTGATATTTCAGGGCTTCCTTATATTTTCCCATTTTATACATAACCCAGGCGTAGCTGTCAAGATAAGCCCCGTTATCTGGATTAATTTTTAACGCTTTTTCAATCAGCTTTTTGGCTTCTTTGAGTTTGATTCCGTTGTCGGCGTACATATAGCCCAGGTAGTTCAGCACGACCGGATTATCGGGTTCCGTCTTCAATAGTTCGCGGAAAAGTTTTTCGGCGTTTTCGATTTGTTTGAACCTCTCATAAGCGGCTGCCAGATTGAATTTGGCGTCGGCGTCATCGGGCTGGGCGACCAGTACTTTCCGGAAATATTCTATCGCGAGCGGATATTTTTCTTCCCGGCTCATAAGCACGCCGGTGTAATAAAAAAGTTCAACCGAGTCAGCCGGGCACTTGACCAGCGCGGTATCCAAAGTGGCCAGAGCGCTTTCATAACCGCTTATTAAATCGCGGGCGCCGGCCAATCCTATCCAGGGCTGATACAATGAATCTTCAGTTTCGATCGATTTCACGAATAGCGATTCTGCCCGCGGGTATTTTTCGGCCTGGATAGCTATCCGGCCTCTATAATAATAAACTATCGGATCATCAGTCACCGATTCGGAAAGCGCCGCCAGAACCGAATCGGACTTATCAAAATCGCCGTTGGTAAACAGAAGCAAGGCGTATTTTCTTTGAGCCATATAATCGTCGGGGTACAATTCAATTATCCGCCGGGCGATTTCCGCGGCCATGTCATTATTATTGATATTGATAAAAGCCGGCAGCAATATATTCAAAATCCCGGCGTCATCCCAATTCTTTCTGGCGACTATAGTATATAAGCTGTCGGCCGCCGAACTATCGCCTTGATATTCCCGAACATTTGCCAATCCCAGGTACGCGCTGAAATTGAGCGAATCTTCATTTGCCAGAGCCTGATAAATTTGTTCGGCCTTTTCGGGTTTGTCGTTCATTAGATAAACCGAAGCTAATTGCAGGCGCCAGAATTTGCTTTCTTCGCTTTTGGCAATCAGTTTCCCGTAATAATATTCGGCTTTCGATAAATCGCCCAGGCGCGAATAATAATCAGCCAGGTTCCTGAGAATCGATTCCGGAACCGAATCCATTTCGGCGATCTTCTTATAGTGTTCTACGGCTTCATCTATCGATCCGACGGCGTTATAGCAATCGGCGGTAAGTATCATGTCATCGATAGTTGGATCATCTATTTTTACATTCACCTCGAGAGCTTCATCATATCTTTTCAGGTCAAATAAAATACCGGCCAGCGACCTTTTCAATTCATCTGATTGAGGATCATAAAACAGGGCCAGACGGTATTCATCGGCCGCTTTCTCCAGGTCCCCAGAACGCTGATACAGATCGCCTTTGGAAAAATGATCGAATGCCCGATGTTTGGTGACCAGATCCTTTTGAGACTCCTCGGCTGCCGATATCTCAACCGAAGCTTCCTTTTTGGATGTTTTTCCGCAACCGGAACCGAGCATCATTACGCTCAGTAATAATACGAATAATCCTAAGTATTTACTATTCATCGTTTTTATCATTACGTTTCAAACCTCTACCGTAACCCATTCTATATCGCTTAAGTCGGCACAGCCAAGTTTGTCTTTACCGGCCGTTTTAATACCAATCGGCTCTCGTCCGCTGTCTTTTAACCGCTCCAATCCGCTTTTTGTTCTCAATCTATCAACTATTTCAGTCGCGACCGTATCCAAAGCCACCGCGTCGGTAGCCATCAAAATCGCCTTGTATTCTTCTGTCCAATGGTTGATAAATCCCGGTCCGCCGTTAAATTGTACCCAAATCGCGTCAAATATAGCCAGTTTCTGCTTGCCGCCGATAACATCCATCGCGAATAAATCCGCCTGAAAGGGATCACAGAAATTAGCGTGATATTTATTGGGATTATGAATGGTTCCAAAATTATTTTTTAAACAGCCCGATAATCCGGCCAGCGAATGATCTTTTAAAACCGGGAAATTGACAGTTAAATTTACCATTTCCGCCTGTATTCTTGAAACCATCGAACCGATTGATTTATAACTGTACAAATTACCGGAATAGCCGGCGCCTGTCGTATCGGTGGCGAAACAGCGATAATCCGAATCTCTTGTCTGAATCGCGTAACCGGCGGAAATCAGCTCACGTTCGCGTCTGTCCCAGATAATAATATCGCTTTTCTTATGGCCAGTTTTATGAAAAATCCCGGCCAGGCTGTAAACCAGGCCCGGTGAGGTCGACATGCGCCGCCCGGCCAATGTGTTGACCTTGATGCCGATTACCTGCCCCACCGGAAACAGATCGGCCAGAAAGTCAATACCCAGGCCATCAGGACTGAGATTGTCCAATCCGGCTTCAAGCATCACTGAGGCCGCGCCGGGATCAATCTTGCCATCGCTAATAATCCCGGCCGAACGAACTTCAACTACTTTGGCTTTTTTATCCGGCATAGGCAGTAGTTTATTTTCATAATTTCCGATTGTCAATATTTTAAATGCATATCTATCAGAGCGCGAATGTGAAAACCGATGTTTGATTACCGCCGTAAGCCATTGACAAAACTAATTGCTTCGTTCTGACAAATCAATACCATAAAAATTAAGGTTAAAAGGCCCGGCTATCAGATGATTGCAGAAATACTAAAAATAACAACCCCCAACCTTCCGGTCAGGGGCTGGCAACAAAAATTGCGGTCGGAGTCTTCCTCCGACTAATGTCCTACCTCCTGGATTTCTTTTCGGATGATTTACTATCTGTCTCCTTTTTTTCGGTCTTCGGAGATTCGACGGCCGGCTTTTTGGGCTCAGGCTGAGGCCTTATTTCCGGGGCTTTTGGCGGAGGTGGCGGTGGCGGCGGCGGTTGCTTTTTAATCTCCGGCGGTTTACTTTGTGTCATCTGATCGTTTATGCCATCGCCGTCCCTGTCGATAAATTCGTCCTTCCTCGGCGGCTTGAATGAATCCTGTTTGGGCGATGAGTCTCTAACCTCCGGCGCTTTGTTATCTTCCTTGATAACCGATTCGCTCTTGGCGCTATCATTCTTGCTATTGCTTTTAGGTACCCGCTTTATTCCCTGCGCTCGAACACAGACCGTACCGAATATGACTATAACCGCGAATATTATTAGCTTTTTCATTTCCGGCTCCTTTTTGTTTGCTGCCTGTCATTCGAACTCGATTGCGATTTTTGACCGGAGCTTGAGGAACCTTTGGCTGAATTTCCGGCTTTCGGAGTGCTGCTTCTTTT
>CAZFSN010000207.1:0-5663 GCA_964521815.1 uncultured Ignavibacteria bacterium
ATGATTTTAGGCGCTTGCAATCCGCCATTTGCCCATAAATCGCTTTTAGCGGAACCTGATATCGGTGTCCTCTTGCCCTGCAATGTAGTGATCTACGAAAATGACGGCAAGACGATACTGTCGGTTATGAAACCATCGATAGCCATGGGCATGGTCGATAATTCGGAACTGGCCAATATAGCCGGCGAAGTGGAAACCAGGCTCAAACGGTTTTTCGATTCGATCAAATAAATCTATCAGGTAAATGACTGCAATATCAGTTCAAAGCCGTTTTTAGAAGACGAATATCGTCAATCCAAACCGTACCCGTACCGGCTATGACAATATTTAATTTGATATAGTCCGGGTTTTGATCCTTTTTGAGCAGGAAATATGTTTCCTCTGTTGTCCAATCAACCGAACCAGTCACCGGCGACATTAAACCGCGGGAGAAATATTCACCCTGACCGGAAAACCCGCACCACATTTCGAGGTAAGTACGGCCGGTGAAATTCTCGGTCTTTACTTTTGCCCGATAGATCAAACGCGCGTCTTCGATATCGATATCATCCGTCTCGTATAATCTCACCGTCGTCGATTCCGGGACGGTTATTTTTATCGAACCACGGCCATCGCTGGAAACGGTACTATCGAATTCAATACCAGATTGCGTGATAACACCATCGAGATTGTCAATGTTAAAGCTCGCGATCTCGATTTCCTCGGGGGGAAGGTTGGAACAACCCAGAAAAGCAGCCGCAAGAAGCGCTGCAAGTATTAGCAGTTTAATAGGCATATTAACGGCCTCCTTAATTAAATTTTTTTATCATGAATTTTTATATCAAGTACGATTATATGTCAAGCGATTTAAGAAGTGACGATCATAGATTTATTGTTATTTAAATTGTGTGTCAATCTTCAAGCCGGGATTTGCCCTTAATTTTATCGACCGGATACTTGGCGTCGTTTTTATTTATTTTCTCAGCCACGGCTTTTAAAATATCGATATCCAGAACCTGCGCCATACGAATAGCGTAAATCATCACATCGGCTATTTCTTCTTCAACTGCCTGTCTTTGCGAAAGGGAGAGGCTGTCTTTCATCGATTCGGCTATTGTCAGCCATTGGAAAATCTCCATCAATTCGGATGCCTCGACTGCCAGAGCCATACTTAAATTTTTGGGATTGTGATATTGCTCCCAATCCCGGTCATGACAGAATCGGGCGATTCTGGCCGATAGCTCATTGAGATCGATTTTAGCATCGTCAGTCATTAAAAAACGCCTTGACAGCTTTTAAAGTCATTGACAAATGTCTGCTCGCATGTGCCGCACTGACAAACCAGGCCTCGTAGCCGGAGGGGGGAAGGTAGATTCCGTTTTTCAGCATGTGATGGAAGAAGCGAGCGTATGTTTTCATATCGGATTGTTGGGCGGAGGCGAAATCGGTCACTTCATGATCGGTAAAAAATAGCGTGAATAAGCTTTCAGCTTGATTGATTTTCAGGGGCATATTATGATGTTTAAATATCTCTAATGTCTTTCCGGTCAATTCGTCGGCATACTGTTTTAACTGTTTATAGGTTTTGCCTTTTTTTAGCTCTTTCAAAGTCGCGATACCGGCCGCCGTAGATAGCGGATTACCGGAAAGCGTCCCGGCTTGATAGACCGGCCCCAAAGGCGCGAGGAAATCCATAATTTCGGTTTTGCCGCCGACCGCGCCTATCGGCATACCACCGCCGAGTATCTTACCAAGGCATACCAGATCGGGTTTAATATCGAATAATTCCGCGGCGCCGCCGGGAGCTACCCGAAAACCGGTGATTACTTCATCAAATATTAATATGCTGCCCGCATCTTTTGTAAGTCGGCGCAGGCTTTTCAAGAAGCCGGGCACGGGCGGCACGACTCCCATGTTGGCCGCGATCGGCTCAACTATTACGGCCGCAATACGGTTTTTATTTACCTTAAAACATTCCTCTACAGCTTGAATATTATTGTATGGCAGAGAAATGGTCATAGCGGCTAAACTTTCCGGGATACCGCTGCTTGATGGCAAACCACCGGTAGCCAGACCCGATCCGGCCTTAACCAGGAAAGCATCGGAATGGCCGTGATAGCCGCCATCGAACTTGACTATCAGATCACGGCGGGTGGCGCCGCGAGCCAGCCTTATAGCGGTCATACAAGCTTCGGTACCGGAACTGACCAGGCGCAGTTTCTCGATCCAGGGCATGCTTTCATTTACCAACGCGGCCAGGCTTAACTCATCTTTGGATGGCGCGCCATACGATGTACCGGCTTTCGCGGCCCGGATTATAGCTTCAATAATTAGTTTAGATGAATGCCCTAATATCAAGGGGCCCCATGACATAACATAATCAATATATTTACGGCCATCGATATCATAAAGCCATGGTCCACGGGCTTTCCGGACAATGAATGGGGTCCCGGCGACAGCTTTGAAAGCTCTTACCGGACTATTAACGCCGCCGGGAATTAGCTTTTCTGATCTTTTAAAAAAGGCTTTGGAGTTTTTGCCGGGTATTGAATTCATAGAAATCAAATCTATTCAAGCCATCCGGCAATACCGGCGGCATGATAAGAGATAATAATATCCGCGCCGGCTCTTTTTATCGATGTCAATATTTCCAGCGCCAGCAATTTCTCATCCCCCAGTTTCGTTTGAGCGGCCAGTTTGACCATCGAAAATTCACCGCTGACATTATAAGCGGCGATTGGCACATCAAACCGGCTTTTGGCTTTAGCGATAATATCGAGATAAGCCAGGGCCGGTTTCACCATCACAATATCCGCGCCCTCCTCGATATCCAAGCCGATTTCCTTGATCGCTTCGGTCGCGTTAGCCGGGTCCATCTGATAGCCTCTGCGGTTGCCGAATTGAGGCGCGGAACCGGCTGCCTCACGAAACGGCCCATAAAATGCCGAACAGTACTTGGCCGAGTATGACATAATCGCGGTATTTTTAAAGCCGTTCTTATCGAGATCGGCGCGAATGGCCTTAACCCGTCCGTCCATCATATCGGATGGGGCAACTATATCGGCGCCGGCGGAGGCGAAACTGGTGGCTTGCCGGGCCAGTATATATGCCGAGGCATCGTTATCGACTTCGCCATTGTTGATTATACCGCAGTGGCCGTGATCGGTGTATTCGCACAGGCAAACATCCGCGATAACCGCGATTTCGGGATTAATATTCTTTATCTCGCGGATCGTTTTCTGCACTATGCCATCCTGCTTTAACGATTCCGAACCGGTAGCATCTTTACGCCCCGGAATGCCGAAAAGCAGCACGCCCGGCACGCCTGTTTTGAACACGCGGTTAGCCTCCTTGGCGGCATCTTTATAGGGATATCTGAAAATGCCGGGCATCGATTCGATTGGCTGAGGTTGGTCAATCAACTCGCTCACGAATAGCGGATAGATAAAATCGGCAGGGTGGAGACGCGTTTCGCGAACCAGATTTCTGATCGAGTCGGTGCGTCTTAATCTTCTTGGCCTGTTAATTGGAAAGCTCATATCACAAAATCTCTTTGTTATGTTTTAACAGTTCATTTATTATTCCCGGTACGCTATGTTCTTCCGCTTCGATTGTCACTTTAATGCCAAAAGATTGAATCATCTTCGTGGTTTCCGGTCCAATTGAGACGGCTTTTGCATTTGCCATGAGCGTATCGATTTCATCCTTATTTAAAATTTCATATAGTCCTTTGACGGACGATCCGCTGGTAAATATAATAACATTTGGGGGATATTCAAACAAATTCTCTTTGAATCCATCCGGCCACTCTGGATAGTAAGTATGATAAATCTGAATCGGAATTACATTTGCCCCGGCTTTTGCCAATGCCTTTTCAATCCGATCATCGGCGAGATTGCCTCGTACGCGAATGACTGAAGCATTTTCAAGATTCAACGATTCAGCCATCTCCTTTGCGAGAAATTCAGTCGTGGCTTTGGTTGGGATAAAATCGGCTTTGAGCGAATACTCGTTTAACTCGCGTTCGGTGCCGAAACCGACTGCGGCGATTTTGAAATTGCCCAGATGACGGATATCACTATAACGAGACATGAATTGTTCGATAAAATACCGCACGCCGTTTTCGCTGGTGAAAACCAGCCAGTTATCGTTTGTAGATTTTTTAATTATCCGGCCGAACGCCTGCCAGGCTGTTTCATCGATATGCCGTTTGGTAGCGATGGTCGGGTAAGGCAGTACTTCGGCGCCAAGTTTCCTAAGCGATTGATACATCGGCTGCGCTTGGTCGGCCGGACGGCAAACCATAATCCGTGCGCCCAGAAGCGGCCGATTATCGATCCAGGTTAGATGCTTTTGAAGATTTACTACGTCGCCAATGACAAAGATAGCCGGCGGTTTTATATTAATGGCTAAAGCTTGTTCCGGTAATTTATTTAGTGTCGATGTTATAACTCTCTGGGATGGCAATGTGCCGCGTTCGATAACGGCCGCCGGGGTATCCGGTGACATGCCATTGGCTATTAATATTGAGGCTATCGCGGCGAATTCTCCTACGCCCATATAGATGACTATAGTTCCGTTTTTTGATTTAGCCAGCCATTCCCAGGGTACGGAGGAAGAATCTTTTTCATCAGCTTTATGGCCGGTGGCAAACACTACATAAGAAGCCAGGGATCGATCAGTGCAGGGGATACCAGCATAAGCCGGCCCGGCCGCGCCGGCTGTGACGCCGGGGATGATTTCGAATTTTATGCCATGTTCTTCTAAATATCGCGCTTCCTCGCCGCCCCGACCGAATATATACGGGTCGCCGCCTTTCAAACGGGCGACAGTTTTGCCATGTTTGGCTAACTCGACCATCAACTCGTTGATTTTATCTTGCGGTAAGGTGTGCTTGCCCGCTTTTTTACCAACGTAGTGCTTTTCTATATCAGGCGGTAAAGCAATTATCAACTCTTGAGGAACGAGATTATCATAGATTACCGCGTCGCATTCGCTTAGAAGCTGATTGCCTTTAACCGTTATCAGCTCCGGGTCTCCGGGACCGGCGCCGATTAAATAAACTATGCCTTTTCCGTTTGGACTCATTCTATTGCTCTATTAATTCTTTAGCTCCCTGAGAGAATAAATCATTAACGAAATAATCGACAAGCTTTAAATCGTCTTTTTCAGATATTGATTTGCCGGAACTCCGTATTCGCTTTGAACCGGATTTATCGAGCACGGCCGCCTGAAGAGTCAATTCGCCGTTTTTTATTTCAGCTAATCCGCCAACCGCCGCCGAACAACCGGCGTTTAGTTTGTAGAGTAATCGTCTTTCCGTATCGAGACAGCGATGGGAATCACTATCATCAATTGGTTTAACCAAATTGGCTATATTAATATCATCGCCTCTGATCTGAACCACCAGCGCTCCCTGACCGGGGGCAGGCAAAAAGATTGTATCAGATAAAACCTCCGTAATTTTATCCACCAGCCCGCTTCTAACTAGCCCCGCGTGTGCCATAATAAGGGCGTCGTATTCGCTATCCTTAAGTTTGCGTAGACGGGTCTGGATATTGCCGCGTATGTCTTTCACTTTTAAATCGGGTCTGTAATTGAGAAGCATTGCCTGACGGCGGGGAGAGCCGGTGCCAACTACGCTTCCTGATTCGATCTCCGCGAGTTTTTGGCCATTCCGCGAA
>CAZFSN010000208.1:0-1948 GCA_964521815.1 uncultured Ignavibacteria bacterium
GGCGATACGCATCTGGGCGGCGATGATTTCGATCAGCGGATTATCGATTACCTGGCCGACGAGTTCAAGAAAGATCAGGGCATCGACCTGCGTCAGGACCGGATGGCGCTTCAGCGGCTGAAAGAGGCCGCCGAAAAAGCCAAGTGCGAACTGTCATCCACCATGCAAACCAATATCAACCTGCCGTTTATCACCGCCGATCAGAGCGGCCCCAAACATCTGGATATTACGCTAACCCGAGCCAAGCTAGAACAACTTTGCGATGACCTGATTCAGCGGACAATCGGCCCCTGCAAGAAAGCGCTGGCGGATGCCAAGCTGTCAATCAGCGATATTAACGAGGTTGTGTTAGTCGGCGGCATGACCCGTATGCCTAAAGTGCAGGAAATCGTTCAGCAGATATTCGGTCGCGAACCGCATAAGGGTGTCAACCCCGATGAGGTCGTGGCAGTCGGCGCGGCTATCCAGGCGGGTGTGCTGGCCGGGGATGTCAAAGACGTACTGCTTCTGGATGTCACTCCATTGTCGCTGGGTATCGAAACGCTGGGCGGCGTGTTCACCAAGTTGATCGAACGCAACACTACTATCCCCAGCAAGAAGACACAGATATTTTCCACCGCCGCCGATAACCAGCCGGCGGTCTCGATTCATGTCCTTCAAGGCGAACGTGAGATGGCAATTCACAACCGCACGCTGGGGAGGTTTGATTTAGTAGATATTCCGCCCGCGCCGAGAGGCATGCCGCAAATCGAGGTAACTTTCGATATCGATGCCAATGGCATACTTAACGTGTTTGCCAAGGACCTGGGAACCGGCAAGGAGCAATCGATCAAGATAGAATCATCATCGGGCTTATCCGATGCTGAAATCGACAAGATGAAAAAGGATGCCGATCTTCACTCCGATGAAGATAAAAAGCAGAAAGAGCTTATCGAGGCCAAGAACAAGGCCGATAGCACTATCTACGCCACTGAAAAATCATTAAAGGAGTATGGCGATAAGCTAACGGCTGATGATAAAACCAAGGTTGAACAAGCTATTAATGCCTGCCGGGAAGCCTTGAAAACCGACAACGTGGAAGCTATAAACAAAGCCACCGAGGAGATGCTGACCGCCTCACACAAGCTGGCCGAGGAGATCTACAAACAGGCCACCGCTCAACAACAGGCTGCCGGCGGCGCCGGGCCGCAAGCCGATCAAGCCCAGCCTGAGCCGGATCAACCGCCATCGGATGAGAAAAAAGACAAAGGCGATGGCGCGGTTGACGCTGATTATGAAGTGGTGGATGATAAGTAAAATAAATAGTTCAAGCGAATAATATATAATGTTAAGCCAGGTCGTAGCGAAGCGTGACCTGGCTTTTTATAGGATATAAAAAAATGAAGTAAGTCAAAAAAGTTGTTGAAATAATTTAATCAAAACAGTATATTCCCGGCGCAGTTTATCAATTGTTGAAAAATGTAATCTTGGAAGATTAGAGTAGAATAAAAAGTTTGTTTTAGTAATCTAAATAAATCAAAATGAGTAAAATAATCGAACAAACTCAGCAATGGCTCGAGGGACAAAACCTCAATTTCACGGTCCAGGCCGAAACTTTCATTATCGATGGTGATGGCCCAAAACCGTTCAAGTATGTCCCCAATTTCGTAATTATCGGCAAGCGTTTTCGCAACAAAGTGATCGTGGTCGAACCGGTGACCTCATTTGCCCCTCAGGGCGGCCTCAAACGGGTGCAGGCATTCCGACGTCAGTTTAAGAGCAAGTTCCACGTTGTGCTGGTCACTAAAAGCCGGATGCTGGACAGTATTCCCGAAAGCGCTTACGACCAGCTGGTAGTTTTCGAGAAACTGGACAAGACGCGAATCAAGTTCCGTTAGAGCCATCCCGCGGCAGGCGCTAAATCATTTAAGAGCATGTATAGAGGTTTGCCTGAACGGTTGACTTGAAA
>CAZFSN010000208.1:2048-5662 GCA_964521815.1 uncultured Ignavibacteria bacterium
GTTTTAGGGAGTATGAAGATGTCAGGTCACGGGCATCGCCCTACGACCTGACACGACTGAAGAAAATCATTTAAGGGCATGTTTGCCTGAACGGTTGACTTGAAACTTTATTTATCCTATATTCTGACGATTAGATAGAAGGTTATGGACAAAAGAGATTACTACGATGTATTAGGCATCTCCCGGGATGCCGGTGAAGACGAGATAAAAAAGGCTTATCGTCAGAAAGCCCTGCAGTTTCACCCCGATAAAAACCCCGGCGATAAAACCGCCGAGGAGAAATTCAAAGAAGCCACTGAGGCTTATGAGGTTTTAAAAGACCCGCAGAAACGTCAACTTTATGACCAGTATGGCCATCAAGGGATTTCCGGCGGCGGCGGTTTTGGCGGTTTCGGGGGCGGTTTCGGATTCGACTTAAGCGATGCCCTGCGCGCTTTCATGCGCGATTTCGGCGGCGGCTTCGGATTCGATAGCTTTTTCGGCGATAGCGGCGCCTCGCGCGGGCGCACCGGCCCTCAAAAAGGCCGCGACCTGCAAATCAAGCTCGAATTGACTCTTGAGGAAATTGCCGAGGGCGTGGAAAAGACCATCAGCGTCAAACGGCTGGTCAACTGCGATACCTGCGGCGGCTCGGGCTGCGCTCCCGGCACCGGCGAAAAAACCTGTCCGCGATGCAACGGCTCAGGCCAACAGCAAACCGTTACCCGTTCGTTTTTAGGCCAGATGGTCCGGGTCACCAGTTGCCCTTATTGCAGCGGCACCGGTAAGATAATCGAAAAGCCCTGTCTCGATTGCGCCGGCAACGGCCGGGTTAGGGGTAAATCAAAAATCAAAGTGAAATTTCCGCCGGGGGTGTCATCGGGTAATTATATTCCGGTTCGAAACTCCGGCGATGTTGGCCCACGCGGCGGTCCGGCCGGCGATCTTTTAGTCATCGTCGAGGAAAAAGACCACCCCAATTTCACCCGTCATGGTGATGACATAATCTGCGAACAGGCTTTAAGTTTCAGCCAGGCGGCTTTAGGCGATGTAATCGATGTGCCCGCCCTGGACGGTACAATCGAACTAAAAATCCCGCCGGGCACGCAATCGGGTAAGATATTCCGGGTACGCGGTAAAGGTATCCCTCACCTTAATGGCTACGGTCGCGGCGATGAGCTAATCAGGGTGCTGGTAATCACGCCCACCAAACTCACCGGTGAAGAGAAAGAGCTACTGGAGCAACTGGCTAAACATCAGAAACAAAGACCCCTCCGCGCCGATAAATCGTTTTTTGAGAAGCTTAGAGAAACGCTGGGCGTGTAGGAATATTTCAGTATTTCAGATCGTATCTATATACAACCCTATAGGCCAAGCCTACTTGGGGCTTGACACATATCCGGCAACGCTCATCGTTCCATTCACTCCAGCACATATATCGCCCAGGGCGCGATTTTGGTCTCGTTAACCCAGGCGAACGGCTCGCTTTCTTTCCCCAGAGGCAGATGCGTCTGGATTATTTTCAGACCGGCTTGCACATAAACCTCACGGTAAGCCTTATCGCTAAAAATAATATCCTCAACCGGCCGGCTATCTTCTACAGCAGTAGTAATAATCCTGACTATATCGCCGTCTTTGGCTTGCCTGTTCTCAGGATAATCTTTGGTAGTGAAAGACAGCCATTCATAGATATACATATTCGGCGTGGAGACCAGGTTGATAACTTTGCCCCCCGCTTTCAGAAGCTGTTTGAATTCGGTGAATAATTTAACTTTGCTTTCCAGCGATTGAATATTATCGAACGTAAAAGCCGATAAAATGAGATCGAAACGCCGGTCGTGGATTTGGCTTAGATCGGCATCGCCAACAAGCAGATATTCGCCGTCCGGATCGAATTGCCGCGCAATATCCAGCATCTGGGAGGATATATCCACACCCAGCGTCTGAAATCCCAGGTCCTTTAGGAAGCGAGTGGACCTTCCCGTGCCGCAGCCAAAATCCAAAGCCGAATTACCCGTCACATGTTTGGCAATCAACCCGGGCAGATCGCGGAAAGCCAGGTAATAAGTGCCGGGGAATTGCAGCTTGGCATATGATTCGGCTCGTGTTTTATCCTCATAAACGTTTTTAAATTCCATACGAACCTCCGTTATTATGTATAATAATACAAATTAAAATTATATGCGCATATATATTTATTGTCACAGTGACAATAAATACATTGAGTTATTGCTGAAAAATTCTTAACTGTATAGTTTCGCTATATTAAGTAAATAATAGTTGTCGAGTCAGGCGACCCGACAACACGCGGGATATTTTTATAGAATGGAACAATAATCAATGCTTTGTCACTACGACAATATCGGGTACGAGCATAGGTCAAGACCCCTATGTCTTGACGTTTGATGTTCCGTATAACATCGGGTGGCTTCAACCGACGCCACAGTATAGATTTCCTGTAAGGGCATGACCTTGTGTCCGCCCGGGGGAAGGGATGGGTGATTCGGCATCGGCTGAATCACCTTCCCCCCGCCCCAGGGTCGAGCAAGCTACGACCCCTACACTGAGCAACCGTTTACCCATGTGCTGACGGGTGGCCTCACCCGACGGCATTGTTGTAGGATAAAGCTATTTGACTATGCGAACAACCCACCCCGCGTTTGAGGCCGCGGGATGGGCACCCGGCAACTCAATCAAAGGGACTAATCACCTTTTCAATCCTTCGGCCAATTGACTTAATAATCGTATCACTATATATTTGATCTATAACGTGTTATACTTTTTAAGATATTAACAAAAGCAAGTAACGTATTCTGAAAGGATTGAGAAATGAAAAAGACTGTTATCGTACCAATTATCATTCTGTTGTTTGCCCTTGCGGCAACCGCCGGTACGCGTCCCGTCGGCTTTTCCGGCATAGGGCCGAGGGTCGGATTTACGGTTAATCCCGATCAGTTTCATTTTGGGGGTCATATAGACTTTGGAGAGATCGCCCCAAATTTGATGATGGTTCCAAATTTGGAAATCGGCTTTGGTGATCATATCACTACGATTGCCCCGTCCTTTGAACTCGATTATCGTTTCCGCTCTGACTGGGGCGTCTGGTCGCCATATCTGGGCGGCAGTGCCGGCCCGATTTTCTATTCATTCGAGCATGGCGGCAGCGATACCAAATTCGGCTTATATATCCAGGGCGGGATTATGAAAGGATTAACCGGCAGAAATTCAGGCTATTTTTTCATTGAAGCCAAACTTGGATTGGTCGACGCGCCGGACGCGAAGTTCACGGTCGGTTGGACTTTTGGACAATAGCGATATTTCATATTGCTGAAACGCTGTTTGTCCAGTAGTTAATTTCCTTTTTATCCTGTGCGTCATGACAGCAGCTCAGACAATTGCCGAAAAGAAAGGATATCAGATATGCTATTCACGCTTGCGGTCATTCTGATTCTACTCTGGCTATTGGGGATGGTTTCATCATACACGATGAGCGGGTTTATCCGCTCTTGCTCGTCATCGCCATTATCGTGGTTCTTGTGCGTATTATCAGAGGCCGTAAACCGCTTTGACCGTCTTCTCGTCGCTTTTGGGAACGCAATTGTGTTGGAAACTCCGTTTCGTCTTAGCACAATAAG
>CAZFSN010000209.1:0-5502 GCA_964521815.1 uncultured Ignavibacteria bacterium
ACAAGGTGTTGGAGAAATATTCCCGCGATCTGACGGCCCTGGCCCGGCAGGGCAAACTCGATCCCGTAATCGGCCGGGATGAGGAAATTCGGCGGGTATTGAAAATCCTGTCCCGGCGAACTAAAAATAACCCGGTATTAGTCGGTGAACCGGGAGTCGGCAAGACCGCCATAATAGAAGGACTGGCTTTGAAAATAGCCCAGCAGGAAGTGCCGCAATCTATTCAGGGCAAACGAATAATCGCCCTTGATCTGGGTTCTTTAATCGCCGGATCGAAATTCCGTGGAGAGTTCGAGGAAAGGTTAAAAGCGATCCTTAAGGAAGTTGAAAATTCGAATAATGAAATTATCCTCTTTATCGATGAACTTCACACGTTAGTCGGCGCGGGGGCGGTTGGCGGCGCTATGGACGCTTCCAATATGCTCAAACCGGCCCTGGCCCGCGGCGATTTGCGCTGTGTGGGCGCGACAACACTCGATGAGTACCGTAAATATATCGAAAAGGACGCCGCCCTGGAAAGGCGGTTCGCGCCGATCCAAATCGAGGAGCCGTCGGTCGAAGATACGATTTCGATTTTACGCGGGTTGAAATCCCGCTATGAAATCCATCACGGCATTAAAATCTCCGATGCCGCGATAATCACCGCCGCCAAGTTGTCTGATCGCTATATCGCGGATCGATTCCTGCCCGATAAGGCTATCGACTTAATCGATGAAGCGGCCGCGGAGTTGCGACTGGAGATCGAATCGATGCCGGCTGAAATCGACGCGGTGGAAAAGCGAATTAAACAACTCGAGGTGGAAAAAGAGGGGATAAAGAACGAACCGGATTATCAGGAAAGACTCCGACCTATACAGGATGAACTCAATCACCTATACAAAGAACGTGAAGTACTTTTAAATCAATGGCACAGCGAAAAGAATATCGTCGATAAAATAAAAGCGTTGAAAGAGAAGAAAGATAACACCTCGGTTGAAATCGAGAACGCGATCCGCGTAGCCGATTATGAAAAAGCCGCCAAGCTGCGTTATGGCGTAACCGGCGAAATCGATAAAGAAATTGAAAAGCTTACAGCCGAACTGGTCAAACTTCAAAGCGCCGGCGGCATGATTTCCGAGGAAATAAAGCCGGCCGATATCGCCGGTGTTGTCTCCAAGTGGACCGGTATCCCGGTCTCGGATCTCACCGAGGCGGAAGTTGACAAACTCTTACATCTGGAGGACAAGCTTCACCAAAGGGTCATCGGTCAGGATGAGGCGGTAGAGGCGGTCGCCAATGTGGTTAGATCGGCCCGGGCCGGCCTATCCGATCCCAATCGACCTTTAGGTTCGTTTATCTTCCTGGGTCCGACCGGTGTTGGCAAAACTGAATTGGCCCGCGCGTTAGCCGAATCGCTTTTCGGTTCGGAAGAATCGATGGTCCGAATCGATATGTCGGAGTACATGGAAAAATTCTCGGTGTCCCGGCTTATTGGGGCGCCCCCCGGTTATGTCGGCTATGATGAGGGCGGACAATTGACCGAAGCAGTGCGCCGCCATCCCTACAGTGTCCTGCTTTTGGATGAAATCGAAAAAGCCCATCCCGAAGTGCATAATTTGTTATTACAGCTTCTGGATGACGGCCGGCTGACCGATAATCAGGGCCGGGTTGTCAGTTTTAAAAATGTCATCGTAATCATGACTTCAAATATCGGCGCCCAGCAGATTATGGAGAAATCGACCCGCCTGGATAGTCACAATCGCGAGGCTATTTATAGCGAAATTAAAACGGAAGTCATGGATCAACTAAGACATACTCTGAGACCGGAATTTTTGAATCGGATCGACGATATTGTGGTATTTGCTTCCCTGACTAAAGATGAAATCACTCAAATCGTCAAACTGGAACTGGATAAAGTAGCCGAACGTCTGGTTGACCGCGATATTAAAATTGATTATAATGACAAGGCGTTGGGATATCTGGCGGAACAAGGATTCGAACCTCAATTCGGGGCCAGGCCTCTCAAGCGGGCGATAAAGAAATACGTGTCTCAACCATTGGCCGAATTGATATTGAAAAATGAGATTCGAGCAGGTGATACGGTAAGATTAGGCTTTAAAAATAATTCGATCGTATTTGAAAAAATCAAACCAAAATCGACCGAAGGAGTATAATGAAAATAACGTCAGGCTCTTAGGTCTGATTTCAGGTGTAATTTATCGGGAATGGAGCAGAGATGAAGGTTAAGGCGATTCATATCATACTGATGGCATTGTTAGCGATTTCGCTTATAGGATGTTCCAAGAATAAAAATGAGACCGCGAATAAACCGGCGGATTCGGAAAATGAAACCGAGTTATTCAACCAGGCATCCAAAGCTGAATTAGGCCAGCACTTTCAAGAAGCGGCCGACTTATACGTGAAAATCGCGAAGAATTATCCTGATAGTCAATCTCGCGATAAAGCGTTATTCATGGCCGGTTATCTGAAATCGGAAAATCTGAATCAAAAAGAGGAAGCCCTGGGCTATTTTAAGGAGCTGCTGGATAAATATCCCGAATCGGATTTAGTCGATGATGCCCGGTTCATGATCAATTCGATCAAATCCGGCAAGGACGCGATTTCTACATTTGAAGAACAATCTACGGATTGATTCTTGATATAACTATAGACTTTCTTTTCCCGCGAAATATCAGCTTTTATGTTGACATATATTCGAAGTCCTGTTACAATATTTTTTTGCCCGGGCTGATTTTATTACCCGGACGATGGAGGTCTATTGCGCATCGTGCTTCAGCGTGTCCATAGCGCCTCGGTAAAAGTGGATAGCGAAATAGTCAGTCGAATCGGCAGAGGTTTTTTGGTCCTCTTGGGCGCGGAGAAAGGGGACACGCAAAAGCAGGTCGAATACTGGGCCGATAAATGTATCGGACTTCGCGTATTTGAGGATGAAAACGGCAAAATGAACCTGGCTTTGAGTGATATTAATGGCGAGATGCTGGTGGTTTCGCAATTTACTCTTTGCGCCAATCTTGCCAAAGGCAGGCGGCCGTCTTTTGATAACGCCATGCCCCCGGCTGAGGCCGAAAAGCTGTATGACAACTTCTGTAATGTCGTGTCAAATAAAGGAATTCCGGTTAAAACCGGCTTGTTTGGCGCGAAAATGGCGGTCGAATTAATTAACGATGGTCCTGTAACTCTGGTGTTGGAAAATTGAAAATAGTTCTGGCCTCAAGTTCTCCCAGACGTCTGAAACTATTATCCGATGAAGGATTCGAGTTTAGGGCTATTCCGCCCGATATCGATGAAAAAAGGCTGGATCGGGAATCGCCGGAAAAATATGTTTGCCGGCTGGCCGAAGCCAAAGCCAGGGCTATCAACAATGGTGATTCGCTGGTTATCGGCGCGGATACGGTTGTCGTTTTGGGCGATGAATTCTTGAATAAACCGGCCTCGGCCTTAGACGCGAAATTGATACTGGAAAAATTATCGGGCAGGTCTCATGAGGTTTATACCGGCATAAGTCTTATTTGCTCCGGATGCGGGCGCGTCAATACCGATTTTGATTCGACCGAAGTTCGTTTTAATGTCTTGACTGAGGCGGCTATTTTGGAGTACATAAATAGCGGCGAACCCCTGGATAAAGCCGGAGCTTACGGAATTCAGGGAATGGGGTCATTCCTTGTCAAAGAGATTGCCGGCGAGTTGGATACGGTTATAGGGTTTCCCCTGAAGTTGTTTAGGAAAATGATCGAGGAGCACCGTCAATGCCTGCAATGAGCCTGGGTGATATTCTTCGTTCTTTGAGAGAAGAAAAGAACTTAAGCCGCGAACAGCTTTATTCGCAGACGAAGATTCTGGTTAAATATATCGAAGCTTTGGAAGATGGCCGATGGGATCTTCTGCCCGGCCAGGTTTATCTTAAACCATTCGTTAAAAATATCGCCGACGCCCTGGGAGCAGATTACGAAGAACTCTGCGCTATTATCGATAAAACCGATAAAAAGACCACTGCCAAACCGGCAATAGAACTTTCACAAGAAGCAAAATCAGGTTTCGATTACCGCTGGCTGGCGGTCGCCCTGCTGGTGATTCTGGCGGGATTAATCATTTTCCTCTTACGGCCCCGCAAAGAAACTTCGCCGGAACCATCGACCGGACCGGCCGCCCAGGTAATAGTTCCCGAGGAAAATCACGCGATTTTCGACAGGCAATACACCAGCCGGATGGATATGCCTGTAGAAATAGCCGGTAATGATACAATTCACACTCTCGAAATAACCGCTATCGATACAGTATGGCTCGAATTGATGGGCGGCGATGATACTTTATATTTCGGTTTTCTTCGACCGGGTCGTAAGTTGATCCGTGAATCAGCGAAACCTTTAAAATTAAGTATGGGCCGCGCAAATGCCGTGGAAATCTTTTATGATGATATCGAACTTGAAAATGAAAAATATCTTTTAAACAAACGCCGTATCGATTTTTCTCAGATTGAACCTGTCGAAACGACTAATACCGAGGAATGATATGAAAGTCAATCATCTGGCCGAAAAATTCTTACGGTTTCGCTATAACCTGAAATATAAAGATCAATCCGTAAATTTCCTGGCGCTGGCCGATAATCGGGACGATTGCCTGGTTTGCCTGCCGACTAATTTGCAGTATGTTCTCGATGCCGCCTCCAGACTGCCGGATATCGCCTCAATTTTCCCCAATCGCCTTATAAAAATATTAGTTACATCCAACATCGATCATCGGTCGCATGAGTACATAAAAAGGTTTACGATAGATAAGCCATATTCATATGATATCACGAATTTTTATCTGCCCAAGCGATCTTTTATCGAAAGGATAAAGGGCCGGGGATTATCGATATGTATCGATCTGGATCTGGAGCATAATTTTTTCAATTCGGTTATAAGCGTCCTTACTCACGCCCCGTTACGTATAGGCTGTTCGAAAGGTATGGGACTGCCGTATTACAATATGGAAATCGATATTGGCGATAAATCCAAAATTTCGGCTCAATCTTACGAGAACTTTATCAACGTGCTTAACAACTTTAAATTTGAAGGAGAGAGAATTGCTCCTGTCGAAACTTGAGCTTAATGGCTTTAAGTCATTCCCGACCAGAACTGAACTTATTTTTGATGAAGGGATAATGGGAGTTGTCGGGCCGAACGGCTGCGGCAAAACCAATATCCTCGATTCCATCAGATGGGTCCTTGGCGAACAACGTTCCTCGCTGCTGCGGGCCGCCAGAGTAAATGAGGTTATTTTTAACGGCACGACTCAACTTCGCCAGGCTGATATGGCCGAGGTTAGCCTGACAATCAAAAACAATCGCGGCGTTTTGCCTCTGGAATACGATGAGCTGGTCGTTACCCGGAGATTATTCCGTTCCGGTGAATCGGAATATTTGCTTAATAAATCACGTTGCCGATTAAAAGATATCACTAACCTGTTTGCCGATACCGGCATGGGCGCTCACGCTTATAGTATTTTCCAGCAGGGCATGGT
>CAZFSN010000210.1:0-5470 GCA_964521815.1 uncultured Ignavibacteria bacterium
TTTTAAAATAAAAATATTCGATTTCAGGCCCCATATAAGCGGTATAGCCATCATCGCTGAGTCCCTTTAAAACCTTCTTTAAAATATAGCGTGAATCGCCTTCATAGGGTTTGCCGTCCGGGGTTTGAATATCGCAGAATACGCAGGCGATTTTTTCGCCGTTTATAGCCCAGGGAATAACCGTAAAAGTATCGAGATCCGGTATCGCCATCAAATCCGATTCTTCGATCCTGACAAAGCCCTCAATCGATGACCCGTCAAATCCCTGACCATGATTAAGCACCGCTTCGATTTCCGAGCGTGTGATATTCATTCCTTTTAAATAGCCAAGAATATCAGTGAACCATAACCTTATATATTTAATTTGATTATCATCCATTGTTTTTATGATGTCTTGTTTTGTCCGAGCCATATTTCCCTCCGCTTTAAGAAAAATATATTTTTATTGTTAGTCATTATCGGATAATTACCAAATATTTATTATCATTTCAATCAAAATTGATATTAATATTTAAAATACCGTTAAATATTAATCTTTAATCCGCGAAAAACGTTTATGCCAGTTTATTGTTTTAACCAGTCCATCATCGAGAGAAACCACCGGTTCAAAATCCAGAAGTTGCCGGGCTTTGGATAAATCAGGCACCCGATTACGGACATCCTCATAACGCCCTCCAAATTGTTCATAGGCTATATATTCTGTATCGGATTTTGAATTGGTCAGTTTTATGATTTTATTAGCCAGGGCTTCGATACTAATCTCATCCACCGAACCGATATTTAAAACTTCACCGATAGCCTTATCCGATTCTACAACCGATTTTATACCTTTAATCGTATCGCTCACATAACAAAAACTGCGTGTTTGACGGCCATCGCCATGAATCGTTAAAGGCTTATTTTGTAACGCCTGTTCGATAAATACAGCCTGAGGTCCGCCCCACCAGCTACGATGATTGCGTGGGCCATAGCTTCCAAAAAACCTGAGAATAACTACGGGAAGCTGTCTTTCATCATAATACGCCATCGCCAATTGCTCATCGAAAGCCTTCGAAATCGCGTAGGCCCAGCGGCGCACGAATGGCGGGCCGAGCACCAGGTTATCGCCTTCCTTAAACGGCGGCACCGGATTCTTGCCGTATACATCGGAGGTGGAAGCGAGAACGGTTTTAATCCCCAATTTCGAGGTACATTCCAGTACGGCCCGGGTGCCTTCATTGTTAACATTCAAGGTGTTCAGGGCGCCGCCATAGCGAGGAATCTTGTAAGCGGCCAGATGGACCACACATTGACTGTTTTGGCAGGTTTTATCTAAAATACCCGGCTGCCGGATATCAGATTCGATAAACTGGAAATTATCATTATCTTTTATAGATTCCAAATTGGTCAAATTGCCATAGGATAAATCATCGATCGCGACCACTTCCCAGCCGGATTTTGTCATTAATTCCGCGAGATTAGAGCCAATAAAACCGGCCCCGCCTGTGATAACTACTTTAGGCATTTATTCGGGTATCGTGATAGTTTTAATTTTACGGGTCGAAGGATCTTCGTAAGGAAATGATTTGGCGATAATTTCGACAATCCTCTCCGCCGATTGGCCATCCCAATATTTGGGAGCGCCACCGATATTATTCTTGGTGGAAAGAATCATCTCGGCGCCGGCGATTATCTTTTCGGGGAAAGCTCCCACGATTTTATTCGTGCCCTCTTTCACGGTAGCAATCCATTCGGTGTTCTGTCTGAGAGTGAGGCAGGGTATACCCAATACGCTTGATTCGACTTGCATGGTGCCCGAATCGGTCATCAAGAATAGAGCGTCCTTTTCAAGAGCCAAAATATCGGGATATCTCGATTCGACATATATCATGAATCTCTTGTTATCGAAATAATGGGTCAGACCATAATCCTTGATTTCGTCTTTAATGCGTTTATGACAGGCCAAAACTACCGGAATCTTATCGGATATCTGGTGGGCCGCCGACAGGATGCTGTTTAAGACCTCATAGGAATTGGTGTTGACCTTTCGGTGCAGAGATAAGACGGCATATCGCTTCTGAGTCAGACCGAGACGATTTAGTATTTTCGAATCCCCCGCCAAAGGCAGGAATTTCTTCAACGCGTCAACCATCACATTGCCAACGAAAAATATTCTTTCTTCCGGGATACCTTCCCCGAAAATATTGGCATGAGCAACGCCATCGGTTACGAAGAAAATGTCCGAGACGCTGTCGACCAATTTGCGATTGACATCGGTGCTGGAGATATTTCCCGGACAGCGCAAACCGGCCTCGATATGAGCGATCTTGATGCCCAGACGGGCGGCCGTTATGGAGGCGCCCAGGGCGGCCGGAGAACCGCCGATGACGATAATCATATCAGGCGCGATTTCCGGCAACGATTTTTCCAATTCCAGCATAACTCCCGCGGTGGTTTCGGCGTGAGTGCCGGTTTTTTGGTCAAGGAATATATTCGGTCTGGGCAGGGCCAGCTTATCAAACAGATAAATCGATTCACTTTTGGAAAAAGGCTTGCCGGTGTAGAGAATGATCGGTTCAAGGGAGTCATAAAATCGGGAAATTTTATCAATGACCGGTGAAACCTTTATCAGGTTTTTCAGGGAGTTAATGACGAATACTACCTTTTTCAAATTACCCGCGTACAATTGATTATCTCCTTTTATCTGTTTTGTCGGTCATTTTGACGATAAATATAACATTAATCGCATATATCAGTAAAGCAAAAATCGTACAATATGGCTATTGGCTGTCACTATATGTCGGGTTTTCAAGCATTTTAGGAATACTGATAAAATCAAATTCGAGCAGCAGCCGGGTAAGCTTAAATTCCGCCAATGACAGGTTACCATAGCTTCTTAAACTTTGCAGTGGAGTCAATAGTTGCCGGGGAAGATGAGGATCGAATTCCCATAAAGGAAAATTAAGCACGGCCGGTGTTTCGTTGTGTGTAAAATGACGCATGCATTTTCTTAAAAACCAATATGGATAGAGCCTGATCTTGCCGGGTTGACCAAAATCGATATTCATTCCGTAAAATTTATATAAACTTGGCGGAAAAGTATTTAAAACCAAATTTTCATTGAATTTGATTTTAATAGGCCATTTTTGCTCACCATGGGATACAAGTTTAAAATCAGTAAGGAAATAATCAAATCCTTTATCGGCTAAAGATTTAAGAATGGCGCTGCCCTCTTTGGCCCCATATTTGAGCATCAATCCCAAGGCCTTTTTACCGGTAAACTCCTCAAACTTGTCTCGATGAGAGGCGATATCACCGTGACAACGGAAAGTACGATAATCGCAGCATAGGCCGATTTCATGGCCACGCGAATATACTAATGAGATGACCTCGGGAAAATCCTGCATTATCTCCGGGGTAATATAGAAATTACCTTCGGCGCGATATTTATCTATATGGTCAAGCAGATGAAGAATATTGGGAATGACCCGTGACCGGCTTTTAGTGGAATTATGGCCGCTGGGTAAAAAATCGTTGATTTCAATCGCCAGGATGTGTCCGATGAAAGCCTGGCGCGGCTGATCTGTTCTGTTGACTGATTGCATCTTAAAAGCCCTTAAATAAAGTCTCAAATTCTATTTAATTAGCGTCATCGGCTGAAGACAGCTTTTAACTTAACATATTAAGCTCAGATTTTTCATTTAGTCAATATAATAAAAATCCTTTTAACGTTTGGTTATTCTTAGATCTAATCGGTTTTATCTTTAATTCAGCCATTTCGCCGATAATTGTTTACATAAGTGAATGATAATGCTATCTTTAGGCTATGAGCACGATGAATGATAAAATAATGTTGATTGTCAATCCGGCCGGCGGCGGCGGCAAATCTATCGATTTATTGCCGGAGGTTGAAAAAAGGCTGATTAGTCTGAAAGCGAAGCTTGATATCCGGATTACCGAAAATCCTCAACAGGCCACCGAACTGGCCTTTCGGGCATCGCAATGCGGCTATAAAAGGATAGCCGCTATGGGTGGAGACGGTACCGTGAATATGGTCGCGGCCGGGCTGTTTGGCTCTGATTCCGCTATGGCTGTAATTCCCACGGGTTCCGGTAATGATTTTTTCAAGATGCTGAATATCGAGAATAATCTGGATGATATTTGCCGGGCTGTCGTTTCGGGGGATGAATCGTTGTTCGATGTCGGTTTGTTCAACGGCAAACCGTTTTTTAATATGCTCGGCATCGGTTTTGACGCCCGGGTCGCGATGGAAGCCAACAAGAAGGGCAAGAATCTCGGCTTGTTATCTTATTTACTGGCCGTCTATGGTGTTTTAAAGCAATATCAAGCCTATGATGTCAAACTTCGAATAGATAGTTATGAATTAGCGCAAGAGATTCTATTGGTGGCGATAGGAATAGGCCGCAGTACCGGCAGCGGATTTTATTTGACGCCGCAGGCATCGGCCAATGATGGCAAGTTCGATGTTTGTGTCGCCCGGAACACCAGCCGCAGGAGAATTATCACTATTTTGCCGAAAGCCCTGAAAGGCGGTCATGTCAGAGAACCGGAAGTGACGATGTATCGCTGCAAACAGCTCGAAATTTATTCGCAACAACCATTGCCGATTCATTATGAGGGGGAAACCCTGACGACCGCCAATGGCAAGTTATCGATAAAGATCAGCCGTAGAAAACTTAAAGTCATCTCGGGAGTTAAAAAGCCTAAATGATTGGGCGATTAATGACGATGATTACAGTTTGGGCGGCGTTATCGCTGACCGCGGCAGCCGGTTATCAGAATTTGCCTGAAACTATATTTCAGCCGGTCGCCGCCGATACCGGATTTGGCCTCGATAGCCTGATCGATACCGCCACCGTTAGCCAAAATCAGGTGATCGATAAAGATCGGTTTCATAACGCAGCCCATGACTCTCTTCGGGTTATTCCGCGTAAAACCCAATATAGCGACGATTCGGCGGCTAAAATCAGAAAACCCTGGCCGACCGGCGCGCTTTTATTATCGGTCGCGATTCCCGGCGGAGGGCAGTTTTACAATCGAAAATATCTGAAATCACTTTTATATGGGGGCACCGAAATTTATCTGATCAAATATGTGTCCTGGCGATGGAAACAAATGGATGAACATTGGCGGAATTTTAGAAACACGGATGATAGTGTAATTAAGGCCCAACAATTCGCGCTATTCGAAAAAAGGCGCGATAGCCGCAATGCGCATATCTGGCTGACCGCCCTGGTCGTGTTCGTGTCCATGTTCGATGCCTATGTCGATGCTCATCTGGCCGATTTCAATCAGACCGATAAAGCCTTTAATGCGTACATTGCCCCTGAAAATGATAGAGTCCAATTAAACCTGGTCTATAGGTTCTGATGATCATCGGCCTTTCAGGATCGGCTACGCCCCAGAGTTCAACCGATATCCTCGTTCAGGAAGCGCTTAGGGGCGCGCAAGGCGGGCGGTTCAAGACCAG
>CAZFSN010000211.1:0-3148 GCA_964521815.1 uncultured Ignavibacteria bacterium
CAATATATGCTCCATCCGGCGATATCACCTGAACCGTGCTTATATATGGTTCGCGGTTCTGGGCCGTGATAACAATATCAGCTGTGCCGGGTTGGCTAAACGACGTAAGCGGCACATTGACTGTACCGGTTTGTCCGATATAAGCCGCGCCATGTAACACGCCATCAATTGAAATACCAACATAAGAGCCAGGGTCGGCATTTACCGTGAAGGAGGCGGCCGTCATCAAAATGCTATTGGCATGGCTAATCGTGTTCGTAGATGGCACGCCCATGTAAGTCATTACCGAGGGATCGCCCATCAGATGATATATCTCCCAATAATATTGGGTCATACTGCTCCCGCCCTCGACTACCGCCATATCGCCGGCGAAAATGATCGCCCCATTAGTGATATAATGAAGACTCAGCGCTTCGCCATGATCGTGGAAAACGCCATCATAAGCTCCGATACCGGTTTGTTCATAGGTTGGGCCCGCGCCGACTATAGGACCGGCGCCGACTCCCCACCAGTAATCCTCATCCCAGTAGGTGCTGTTCGAGCCGCCGATATAACCGACCCCGCCTTTATTAGCCGCCTGAAGCCAGGCCTCGCCAAAGCAGGGCGTCGATTCACCGAATGTATTTGATAAGCAGCAATTGCCGATTCCCAACAGGTATTTATGAGCATTGGTAAGTGTAGATATGTCGCTGACCGAAAATGACGGATCATACCAACCCGTATGACTACAATGAGCGGTATAGTTAGTAAATCCTACGCCATCGCTAATAGTTTGAATTATGGCCGCCGAGGCGCCGGATTGATCGGAGGCCGGATAAAGCCAGGTATGATCGGTTAAGCCGTGAGCGGTATTGAAATAATAGTTGGTGCCATAATTGATCTGGCCGTTGCCATAGGTTGGGGCATTACCCGCGTCGACACCCGAGACCAAAGTCACTTCAGCTAAATAGCTGGGATCGGGCATCGTGTATTGTTCGTATTCCAATGTTTTATCTATTTGCGGCTGAAGTTCGCCGGTATTTTGAGCGGAAAAACGACCGTAGTAGATTTCCGGATAGTCATCGCCGGTAAATTCGCAATAACGCAGATCGGTGATATGCGAACCGGCGCTGCCGGACCAGGCGGGTATTTGCGGCGTATCACCAACTAATAAAACAAAAGACGGCGCCGGGTCGGATGGCGGATTGCTGCCGTTGTACTGGTTCTGGATATATGTTTTTATGGAGTTCGCCGATGTACCGATTACATCGGTATAAGCAACTATAACATTGAAGCCTTTCTTCTTTTTCCAGGTTATAAAAGGCTGTAATTGCGATTCGAACATCCGGTTGGCGATAATCAGATATTTGACAGGATATGTAACGAGATCATTCTGAATAATCGGTTCGGGGGATTCATAATTAATCAGTTTGTTGTAAATCGGTTCGAACATCGGCGAAAAATACTGTCTTTGCATATCCCGGCTTAACGCCCAATCGGGGTGAAGGTAGCTGACTCGTATCACCAGATGTTTATAGACTCTGATATTGCCGGTTGTCGGATCATATTCAAACGGCGAAATCGATACCATACCGAGGTGTAATGACCGCATCGTGCCAAGTATTTTAGCTTCCGCGGCAGGCAAACTATAGTAGCCGCTTTGTTGATAAATCGCCTGATTGTATTCGAATGGCACATCATCGGGATCGGCCGATTTGGAAAGCGGCGGTTGAACCGGCATCAATGGAAGGGATATTTCAAGATCAGATAGCGAGAATTCCTCGACCTCAGATTCGATTACTTCGGCTGCCAGTTCACAGCCAAAGGGCACTGATAGAATCCTGTTGATTGTCGGCAAACCCGGTTCGCCGATTTTATTGGAATGAGTAAAGCCATCAACGGTCATCATAATAAATGACCCTTCTTTGGTGGCTATTTCATCGATATTAACAGCCCCGATATCGACCTGAATAGTCAATTGATTCTGATTCTGGTCAAGAAGCTTAATGCCAGTCTTTGAATTGCCAAGCTCTTTTGTTTGGCCGGCCCACACCGGAACCAACAAGCATCCGGTAATAATAACTACCAGACATAATCCAAATGCTTGTTTACTCACTTAATCCTCCTTAGCCTAAGCCACTCAACAGAGATGTTGGCTTAAGCTTAATATAATTAGTCTTTATTCCTCAGATTCCAAGAAGTCCTTATTCTAAAATGCTCAATTGTTATAAGTATACAAAAAATATTATAAAAATAAAGGAAAAACATTAGCTCGATGATATTTCCTCTTTTCGGTTGATATAGCTATCAAATTCTATTAATTTGTTGCTTAACAGGCAGATGATATGAATTTTCAAGAGCAAATCGACAGGTTCAACGATGATTTCTATAACAAAAAAACAGCCGTAGTTGTTTATTCGCTATTTTTCATTTCAAGCTTAATTCTGCGGTTCTATTTTGCCGCCCGGCTAAACAACCCGGGTCATGGAGACCCTGCCTATTACCTTAGTCTGGCCCAAAACCTGGCAAGCGGGCGAGGTTTCGTTATCGATTATGTCTGGCATTTCCTGGTGTTGCCGGAAAATCTGACTCATTTCAGCAACGATTTTTGGATGCCGCTGACATCGATTATAATTTGGCCTTTTCTGATTTTATTCGGCAAAACATTGCTGGCCGCGCTGATTCCATCTATTGTGTTTGGCCTGGGTTGCTCGATAATCGCTTATTATATCGGCCTGGAATACACTAAATCTAAGGCCATCTCATTCTGGTCGGCCATAATAACCTTGTATGCTCCCGGCCTCTTTATTTATTCAATCGCTACGGACTCATCGATATACTATGTTGTTTTCGCTTCCGCCGCTATCCTGATAATGATGAAATCTAAACGCAATCCGAGGTTATTTATTGTAGCGGCCATACTTATCGGGCTGGCGCAATGGGCCCGTCAGGACGGTATACTCTTAATGATTCTGCTTATCATCATGATACTGATGTCATCGGGCAACGGAAAATCAAAAACGTGGCTATTAATCGGAAGCCTGGCGGTTTACTTATTGATTATCTCGCCGAATTTCATGATTAATCTGGTCTATACCGGCAAGCTGTTCGTATCTAAAACATTCAAAATCGCCTTCGTAACCTGCCATGATGATATTTATTCATACGG
>CAZFSN010000211.1:3248-5385 GCA_964521815.1 uncultured Ignavibacteria bacterium
TGGCGTTTGTGCCTTTTGGCATAGTTTTGGCAGTCAAGGCGATCCCTGGATTTTGTAAAAACAAAATACTCACATATATCGTGTTGTCGGTTATCACACTGATGGCTGTTTTCGGGTCCGTAAGATTATCATTTTATCTGGTTGATATAAATGCCCGGATTGATTCCGATTTAAAATTAATCGCTTCAGCTATTGAAACCGAGCACAAATCGGCTGATGAAATCGTAATAATGACAAGAAATCCCTGGGAAGTTAATTACACGACAAAACACAGGTCCTTGATGATACCTAATAATGATCTTGAGACTATCTATAATATGGCTGTCAGATACAGGGCCAACTATTTGATTTTACCGGCGCCCCGGGAAGCTCTGCAAAAGATATACACCGGCAAAATTCAGGACAGCCGGTTTGAGTTTATGGCTAATATCGAGGGCACTGATTATAAAATATTCAAAATCGTATTGCCGGATAATTAAAGAACGGCCAGAGTCGCCGGTACATATCGCTGCCAATCGGGATAAGGCGTATCAGACATGAAAATTTCCATTTCCGTAGCCCGGAAACCGATATCTATAAGATAAGTATATAGTCCGACATTAAGCGTGGGGCACCAGAGCATGATTTTTTTGCCCGGCTTAGGTCTGGCCAATCGTATTATCTCGGTCATAACATCTATCATATGTTTAGGCGAAATAACACCGACCGGGGCAATCAGCATGTCATTGATTATCATACCATAACCGACTTTCCTGCCTCGGCTGGTGAAAAAATAGAGCTTGTATTTTTCATTACTCAGCCACAGTTTCCACTCCTGCGGATGAACGTAGCCCCTGATTTCGCTTTCAAGCTCGTTAAGCCATTTGAGATCGGCACGGGTATGTGAATCTATGATTTTCAGACCTGTCGGTTCAAGTTTCTTGAGCTTTTCCGGATCGGCATGAAGCCAGGGCAGATCGCATAAAGGCGCCATACCGAATTTGCTGTATATTCCGACTGCCTGCATATTGAAAGCGAATGTGCATAATGAATGAGTCATATCGTGGCCGTCTCGCCAGACTTGCTGGAGCATCTCGCGGCCGACACCCTTATCCTGATATCGCGGATGCACGAACAGCTGGGCTAAATACCATTGGCGGCCGCGAACCAGCGCGCTGGCGTAGCCAACCAGTTTATCGCCGGCCCAGGCACACACGGATAAACCGGGATCGGTTTTACGGAGATGATCGAACAGCGGCGGTATTCCTGCTACCCGCCACCGTTGAGGTTTATGGCCGCTTTTTACCCGGAGGTCATTGATGCTGGTCCTGATCAACCTGGCAGCCGGGATTAAGTCTTTTCTTCTGGTTTTGCGATAATTTATTTTTTTCATATGAAACCTTACGGAAATTTCTAAAAAAAAGTTGCACTCTAAAATCGAAACAAATATAAAAAGCGATTGATTATTTTACCACCATGACCAAAATTCGATTCGCAGATAACGCACCAGCCGCCACAGAGCGATTTTGTACAGCGGCCATCTGCCGCAATTAATTCTGGCCTTGCCGGTCATACCGGGTTTCAATAAACCTTCGTGATTATCCACTAAAGCGGTTACCGCGAACACGGAGCGGCCTTTATCATCGGTTAACGCCAGGGGATCGATTTTGACTACTACACCCGAATATGTCAGGCCCGGATACGAGCGCGCTTTCATTCTGACCGGATCGTTCAATGACACGGCTGAAATCTCTTTCTCCGGCACGCTGATCTTGACTTTAACGGTATCGGTACGGGCTATCTCGATGATGGTATTATCTTTATTCACCTGAGTCACAATCCCGTCAATCGGTGATTCGATAATAGTTTGTTCAAGCTGGTTTTCGAGATGCTTCAGTTTGGCTTCAAGCTGGTTGACCTCGGCCCGGGCCATATCAATTTCCTCAGGCCGCGCGCCCCGTTTGAGAAGCACCAGTTGGTTATTATAAAAATCAAGTTCCGATTTAAGCACCTGGTTATTCGTTCGGGTTTCCTCGAGTTGCTGCTCGGCGATTCCGCCTTTGGCAAACAGGCTTTCAGCCCGGCTCAAATCCTGACTGGACTTGGTAAATTTTAAACGCACCTGCCTGATAATATCCTCGGTCTGTTCGATCTCCTC
>CAZFSN010000212.1:0-5344 GCA_964521815.1 uncultured Ignavibacteria bacterium
AGCGGGCGAAGGGGCTCGAACCCTCGACGTCCAGCTTGGGAAGCTGACATTCTACCGCTGAATTACGCCCGCTAGCGAGCTAATAATATGCATCAAAAACGCCGTCTGTCAAGGGCAATCGGGAATTGATGTCGGGTGAGGTCATACGACTCTGTGAGCCACCCGACATCACGTAAGGCGGCTGTCAGGTCACGGCCTTCGGCCTACGACCTGACAGAACAGCCCCTTTTGTTGTCGGGTCGCCTGACCCGACAACTTATTTATCCGGTAAATTAAGGCAGCCGGGTGGGGCCACCAGACCGCACGTGACGTGCAATATGTATTTTAAAAAGCATTGCATATCCATTACCGGCAAAAAATCCTCATAAAAAGCTTGCCTTATTTTTACCCTTAAGCTATTCTTATCCTTGACGATAACACGATAATAGATAATAGAATGGAGGCGGTTCTGCGGGTTGTGCAACAAATTGCCATGGCTATTTGTTTGCTTATATTAGCAAACTTATCATATGGACAGAATAAAATAATAGAAACTTTCCCTGAGGGTCAGATCGATTGGGAAAAGATGACCATCACCGTTATCGGTATCGGCCATCCTGACCCTGAACTGTCACCGGCCCGGGCCCGTATTTCCGCTGTCGCCGCGGCCCGCGTGGATGCCGGCCAAAAGCTTCTGGCCGTGTTCAAGCGACTTAATCTCGATTCGAAAACATCGGTGGCAAGCTTCCTTAACCGGTCGGAAACCGCGTCTAACCAGGTCGAAAACTATTTTACAGAATTTAAAATTATCGATAAACCGCGGCTTATGCCCGATAGCACAGTCGAATTAACAGCTGAATATTTTATATCTGAAGATATCCTGAATGCCTTATTGCCTGATTCGACGGTTGACACGCAAAACAGTTCGATGCCGATACCGCCATCCAAAAGCGAACCGACAGCCTATACCGGATTAATAGTCGATTGCCGGGAGCTTGACATCTCACCCGCGTTTTTTCCCCGGGTCCTCGATGAGAAGGGCAATGAAGTTTATGGCGCAAGCCGGGTTGACAGATCGGCAATTATTACATCCGGCCTGGTTGAATATTATTGCGACGATAGACTGCCCGAACGCGTCGGCGGCAATCCTTATAAAATAAAAGCCCTGCGAGTCAGCGGCGCCAATAGATGTGATGTTATAATCGCGGCTGATGACGCGGCTATTGCAAACTCTGTTTTGGAAGACATAATAGTTTTAAATAAATGCAAGGTAGTATTTCTTGTAAAATAGGAGTAGATCGTAATGAAAATTATTTTGACTATTGTATTTTCGATGATGGTTTCGATTTTAAACGCCGGCCAGATTGAGGTCGAGGCTATCGGCCAGGGCTCTATCAGCGATACCGATACGCTTAATGCCCGCGCGCTGGCTTTCGATAATGCTGTTGCCAAAGCTGTCGAAAAAGGCGTCCAACGGTTTTTATCGGAAAAGGATATAAACGAAAAGAAACAATCGCTTGAGCAGCAAATCTATAGCAAAACCGGCAGATATATTAAAAGCCTGGATATCATTGAGGAAGGCGTCAAAAGCGATATCCCCGGAAGTTACAGCATTACAATGAAAGTCGCTCTCCTTGCCGGCAGCCTCGAACATGACCTGGCCGCGCTGGGGTTATTGAATTTCAGAGCTAACCTGCCCCGCGTCTTGGTGATGGTTCAGGAAAAGAATATCGATGTCGTGCATTGGCATGTTCAAACGAAAGATATCAATAACGCCGAAAACATTATCTGGAATGTGCTGGAAGTGAAAGGCTTCAAAACGGTGGATCAAGCGAACTTGATTAATTATCTGACGCCGGATATCGAGAAAGCGTTTTATGCCGATGATGTCCGGCAAGCGCTGAATTTCAGCGCCGGCTATGGGGCCGATGTGGTGATAATAGGCAAAGCTATTTCCCGGCCGATTACGGTCGCCGGCATGTCCGCCGATTCATTGACCGTTCAGGCTATGGTCACTCTAAAGGCTTACAGAACGTCAACCGGGGAGGAGATCGCCAATAGTTCGACTTCCGCCTCGACTGTGACTAAAAACGAGCTTACCGGCGGAACTATCGCCATAACCAAAGCCGCCGAGGAAGCGGCCCTGAAAATAGCCCCGGACATAATTGACAATTGGAACACGATCGAGGAAACCACAGAGCCGATCACCATGTTTGTTAACGGCTTAAAATCGATTGAGGATTTAATCGCTTTCAAACATGAACTGATGGATAGGGTCCCAAGCATCAAGAAATTCGAACGCCGCACGTTTTCCGGCAGCGCCGCCGCTTATGATCTGGAAATCACCACTACCGTGCCCGATATCGTGGCCGAGCTTTCAAAGAACGAATTGAAATCATTCGATGTCCAGGTTCGGTCCCAATCGGAGAATTCACTGGAATTGAAAGTGAAATTGAGATAATCATTGCAAGGCTGAAGCTTTGTAAAGAGGAGAAAATAATTTTGAGAATGAACATATTGCTATCTATGTTTATTTTTTAAAATCAACTTGATTTGAAAGCCTTCCATGATATTTTAGATAAAAACATTGACATAATTCTAACTTAAAGATAATATTTATTTTTTAAATTCAGAAAGAATATTGATAAGTGGATAATGAAAGGAAAACGAATAAATAACGATGTCAAAGGAGGCATGATGAAAAAGGTCTTTTTGTTCGCGTTAGTCGCGTGTTTGATTTTTGCCTGTGGTTCATCCCGTCAGGTTAAGCGCGTGGAGGCCGATACCACAATCGATCTAAGCGGCAAGTGGAATGACGCCGACTCGCGGCTGGTGTCACAGGAGATGGTGACAGATTGCCTGTCCCGGCCGTGGATTAACGATTTTAACATAGCGAAAGGCACGAAACCGGTTGTTACAGTCGGTATGATACGCAATAAAAGCGATGAGCATATCGATACCGAAACGTTTACCAAGGATTTTGAACGCGAATTGATAAATTCGGGCAAAGTCAGATTCGTGGCCGCCAAAGGCGAACGCCAGGAAATCCGCGAAGAACGGGCGGAACAACAGCAATACTCATCCGCCGAAACTGTCAAGCGTATGGCCGAAGAAACCGGCGCCGATTTCATACTCATAGGCTCGATCAAAACTATAATCGATCAGATCGAAGGCCGCCGGGTCGTTTTCTACCAGACCGATATGGAATTGATCAATGTCGAATCGAATGAAAAAACCTGGATCGGCACCAAGAAAATTAAAAAAGATATCACCCAGAAGGGTAGTAAATGGTAAAATACCGCGCCATCGGTATTACTTGCGTTTCTTTTTTATTCATAGTCATCTTTGCCGGCTGCGGTTCGGTGATGACCAAGCATGGGTTCTATGGACCAATCACCGAGGATGTTCAAAATCAGCGGTACGCGGCGGCTATCAAGAAAATCGAGACGGCCCGGGATAAAAATAAGTACGAGAAAAAGGACCGGTTTCTGTACTATATCGATTCCGGTCTGGCTAATTATTACGCTCAGAACTACGACACCAGTATCGCGAAATTGACCCTGGCCGAGGATGCCGCCGAGGAACTGTTCACCAAAAGCATCTCGCGAGCCGCCGCCTCGCTGGCGCTGAATGATAATGTGTTGGAATACTCAGGCGAAGATTACGAGGTGTTATACACCAACCTGATCAAGGCGCTGGATTTTTTAGAGAAAGATGATTTCGATGATGCCTTTGTCGAAATCAGGCGTTCCAACGAAAAGCTCGATCTTCTGGAGATGAAATATAAAAAGGCGGCCGACCAGTTCAAAAACTCCGCCAAAGATGACACCCTCAATGTGAACGCGCATCTCAGTTACGAGGTCGACAAGGTCCGGTTCAATAATGACGCTTTCGCGCGCTATCTAAGCATGCACATGTACGCCGCCGAGGGCAAATACGATGACGCGCTGATCGATTACAATCTGCTGGGCGATGCTTTCAGATTGCAGCCCAATATCTACGATTTCAGCCCGCCGCCGGTGAAATATCAATCATCGGATAAGACGATTCTCAGCTTTGTCGCTCTAACCGGTCTGTCGCCGGTTAAGGAGGCGCTCAACCTTCGTATACGCGCCGACAAGGATTTACAATTAATCCAGGTACTTTATACCGATGGTCCCAATAAAGACGCCGAGTATGGAATGATTCCTTTTCCGGTTAAAGAAGATTATTATTTCAAATTCTCATTACCCCATATGGTTGATCGGCCTTCGATGATAAGTCGGGTGAAAGTCTGGAAAGATGATCAGTTACTCGGGGATTTGAGCCTTCTGGAGGATGTCGACAAAGTAGCCGAGGAGACTTTCCGGGCAAAAAAATCGCTGATTTATTTCCGCACTATCGCCCGGGCGATTGTCAAGGGGCTGGCGGCGCACAGGGTCAAACAAAATATCGATAAACAAAATGCCGGGACGATAGGCGGCTGGCTGATGAAAGCCGCCGTCGATGTCGGTTCGGATATTATCGAGAACGCCGATCTGCGCTGTGCCCACCTTCTGCCCGGCAAAATATACGTAGCCGATTTTGAAGTCGAACCCGGCACCTATGACTTCACGATTGAATTCTATAGCTATCATGGCGAATTAATCAGTCGCCGGATTATCGAAAATTTTAAAGTGAAAACCACCGGCTGGAATTTAGTCGAAGCGTTTTCGCTTAATTAATTTTTAAGGAGTATATTGTACTTTACGTAAGAGCGGAGCGTATATACGCATGCGAATTATATATTTATAGTAATTCCAATTTGCGCAGTCATTGCGAGGAGTCCCGCCTAAGCGGGACGACGCGGCAATCTGTCTGTTTGCTGCCAATAAGTTACAGATTGCTTCAGTCGCTTCGCTCCTTCGCAATGACGGACTTTAAAGTTTTTCAACAAGCCCCTTCGCGGGAATGACGGTACCGTGTAAGGGCGTGACCTTGTGTCCGCCATGGGAAAGGCAGAATTAGTTCTCGGCTATCATCCCGCAATTATCCTTATTGCTTTCCCGCTAAAATTGATGTAATCTTACCCCATGTTAAAAGTGATCAAAATCGATCCCGGCCTGAATTCTATCACCGATAAAATCAGATTAGGCGATAGGCTTCTGACAATTAATGGCATCGAAATAAAGGACATTATCGATTACCGTTTCCATGAGGCCGATATATCGCTTGACCTGACATTTTTACGGAAAAAAGAAACCTTCACCGATCATATCGATAAGGAAATCGACCGTCAACTTGGCCTGGAGTTCGAAACCGACCGGATAATCCGCTGCCGTAACAAATGCGTGTTCTGTTTCTGTTTCAACAATCCCAAAAACCTGAGGCGGGCGTTGTATGTTAA
>CAZFSN010000213.1:0-5334 GCA_964521815.1 uncultured Ignavibacteria bacterium
TGAGATTGACCGACTATTTCAAATTGTTCAGAATCTCATTAGCTACTATCTGAATCTCATCCTCGGCCGCCGACCCTTCCAACGCCGCCAGGGCCTGATTGATTTCATTGAAGTAGCCCTTGCTATTTTTCTCCTTTAAATCATGAAACACATGATGAGCGCCTTCCCGTAATGTCAGGGACCCGGGCTTATCAGTCAAAGCTTCTAAAAGCGGCTTAATCGATTGATCGCCGATACTGATCAAACCTTCTGTAGCAATCCAGCGCACTTCATAATCGCTATCAAAAAGCGCGATTACCAACAGGGGCGCGGCGACCGGATCGGCGATTTGGCTCATGGCTTTGACCGCTTCCCATCTCAATATCGTGTTCGATGATTCAATTAATTCGGCCAGGAAATCGATTGCCGGGCGCCCCATCTCGACCAGCTCATTTCTCGCCCTCTCACGGACTGTACCATCATCACTGGCCAGATCATTCAGAAGGATCCTGACTGAATGCGGCGGATGTTTTTTTGATTTCGACATAGTTACCTCGCTGTTTTTATTTTTTAACTTCTCGCCGTACTTAACTCTTGGGGCAAAAATTCTTTATAAAAATAATACTTAATGAAATCAGTTATTAAAAATGCCGCTATCGCGTAACCCCAGACAACGGCCGCCAATTGCCAGCCTATCGGGGCGATAAACCAGCCATAAACCGCGAAAATCGTGGCCAGGATTTTAGTGATCACGGCCGACCAGAACAGACCGCTCGATGGCTTAATCGACCAGAATGGTTTTCGTGTGCGCGCCAGGAATATTGTCAGGTGACCGGCAACCGCCAGCTTAAGGAAAATAAATGATTGCAGTACTCCCTGGTCGAGATGAAGCATTTCTTTGCCGATATAGAAAATCATAAATGACGAAACAACACCGATCAAACCCAGAACGGCTCCCAGGCCCAGGACAATTTCCATGTTCCATTTTTCAGGATTATTGGAATAGCGAACGTTATCATTGGCTATCGCAATAATCGGGGCATCATTTAGAAGCGCTAACAGGACTATCATGACAGCCGTTACCGGGTAGAAATTGAAAACTAAAATGGAAGCCGTGATAAATAACAATACCCGGATTGTTTCGGCGATTCTATATATGGCATAACTGTTCATTCTTTGAAATATTTTGCGGCTTTCAATTATGGCATCGATTATCACCGAGATACCGGGGGCGGTCAGCACTATCGAGGCCGCCGACTTGGCGGCATCAGTAGCCCCGTCCACCGCGATACCGCAATCGGCTTTTTTCAGGGCGGGAGCGTCATTTACGCCATCCCCGGTCATCCCCACGAAATGCTTCAAGCCCTGCATGACTTTCACGATGGCAAATTTATGTTCGGGAAATACCTCCGCGAAACCATCGGCGCTTTCAACCGCGTCCTCAAGCTGGTGATGTTGATATTTCATCATCTCCGATGCTTTGACTATATTCTTTCCCATGCCGAGTTTGCCGGCAATCTGACGGGCGATTGCCAGATTGTCGCCGGTAACCATCTTTACTTTTACTCCCATTCTATTGGCGGCGGCGATCGTTTCGGCGGAATCCTCACGAGGTGGATCGAACAAGGGTATCAACCCGACCAGACGCCACCGATCGGCTGCATTCCACACGGCTACCGCGATAACCCGGAAACCTTGCGTGGCGAAGTTATCTACGGCGCTTTGGTATTTGCCTATCTCGGAATTATCCCCAAGCAATTCGAAAATAACCTGGGGGGCGCCTTTGCTCACCTTTAGCGAATTACCGGCCTTATCAGATACCTCCGCTTCCGTTCTCTTTACCACGGGGTCAAACGGATTGAATGACTTCATTTTATATTCCGAAAGCTTTTGGGAAACCGCTTCATGTGTCTTGAATTCATTTAATATGGCATTGTCGATAGCATCGTTATCTTCTTTACGAGAAGCCAGAGATCCATACAGGAATAAATCATCCAAAGTAAACTTGTCACCTATGACCGATTCGCCGACTTTCAATTTGTTTTGGGTCAGCGTGCCGGTTTTATCCGAACAGAGTACATCCATCCCGGCCAGTTCCTCCACGGCCGCCAGTTTGCTGACAATAGCTTTCTTGCCGGCCAGATTCAACGCTCCGACAGCCATGGTGATTGTCAGTATCGCCGGCAGAGCGACCGGTATCGAGGCCACCATCAAAACCATGGCGAAACGCAGGGTTTCCATCAGGTTGTCGTGACGGAACATCGAGACGAGGAATATAATGATTACCAAAAATATGGCCATCATGATCAGGAAGTTGCCGATTTTGATCACGGCCTTTTCGAAATGGCTTTTTGTTTTGGCCGATTCGACCAGTTTGGCGGTTTTGCCGAAATAAGTATCGAGCCCGGTCTTTTCCACCACCGCGGTCATTTCGCCGCGAGTAACCACCGCGCCCGAATAGCACGAATCTTCAACCTTTTTTTCGGCCGGCAAAGATTCGCCCGTCAGCGCCGATTCATCGCATTCAAGGTAATCCCCCTCAATCAGGCGGACATCCGCCGGGATAATATCTCCCAACCGCACCCTGACAATATCGCCGACGACAAGTTCACGGGAGGCGACCGTTTTCCATTCGCCGTCGCGAAGCACCTTGGCCCGGGGGGCCAGTTTTTGCATTAGTAATTCTATCGCGTTATCGGCTTTTCGATCATGCCAGAAACTTATCACCACATTCATTAATAGCAAAACCATGATGATTATAAAATCTGCGATATGATGTACGGCCAGCGACAGGATTGCCGCTATTTCAATCATAAGCGGGATAGGACCCCAGAAATAGCCAAGTAATTTAATTATCGTACTTCTTTTTTCTTCGACAATTTCATTAAAACCGTGTTGTTGTTGACGGCTGGCGGCTTCAGTTGATGATAATCCCTTGTTATCGACCTGCGGGGATTCAGATGTTTTTCTGGATCCTTCTCCGGCTGCTTCCGATAAACCACTCATTTGAGCCTTCCCTTCGGGCTAATTTATTTTACTAGCGGACAATATTCGAATAGTGAAAAACTGTATACATATCATCTAACATGGCAAATTTAACAATTGTTTAGCTCATTCTGTTCCAGAATCGTTTAATTATTAATACATTAATAAACCCATAGCAATTTCTTTCGCCGCCGGCATACTCGCCTTAACGATAATAGAAACCGGCTTGATCATCTTTTTAACAACATTAATAAAAAAATTATTATCTTTTAACTTAATATCGCATCTCGATATGCTTAATCGAAATAATTTAGTTAGTTGAGCGAGATTCATTGCACGGATTCTCCTGTTTTAAAACAAAGCTAATATAATTGTTTTTTGAACCGTATTCAAATTTAATTTGCTCATCGCCATTTTTATCCGAAACTATTTTCCCCCGATTCCCGTAATTCTATAGCGTGGGATTATATCAAGCATCAATGTTTTTTCAAGGAGATCTCAATGATTAGAGCAATTGGGCCAAGGTTGCGCTTTATGCGTACGGTTATCTTTGGCGTAATTTTAATGTGTACATTGGCTTATAGCCAAACCGGCGATATACCGCAACGGTCGGATATCGAAGCCAAATACCAATGGAAACTCGAGGATATATATCCCGATACTATCGCCTGGCAGGCTGATTTTGATTACGTTTCAAACCGTCTTCCGCAACTGGCCGAATTTAAGGGCAAGCTAAGTGAATCATCCCAAAAACTGGCTCAGTGTCTCGCGCTTAACGATACCCTCAGTATGAAAGTCAGCGCGATGTATGTTTACGCTTTCATGAAATATCATGAAGACACGCGCGTTTCATTTTACCAGGAACTCCAGCAGCGCATATCGGGGCTGGACGCTCAACTCGAGGCGACGACATCTTATATCGATCCGGAAATATTATCAATACCCGATGCCACCCTGAAAAGCTTTTTGGCGCAAAACGCCGGTTTAAAGCCGTACGAATTTAAAATAAGTGACTTAATTCGTTCCAAGGCGCATATTTTGTCGGCTGGGGAGGAAGAGATACTGGCTATGGCCGGACCGGTCACTCAGGGACCGGAAAATATTTACGACATGACTTATCTGGCCGACGTCCAGTTCCCGACCATTGTCGATGATAAAGGCGATTCGGTAAAAATCACGCGCGGCCGGTACTCCCGCATGTTGGAATCACCCGACCGGGATTTTCGGCGTCGCGCCAGCAAAGCCTATAGTGAAGCTTACGAGCCGTATTTTAACACTTTCGGAGCGACTCTGGCCAGTTCGGTCAATTGCGACTGGTTCTACGCTCAAGCCCGGAACTATAATACCTGCCTCGAATACAGGCTTGATGACAACAATATCCCGGTAATAGTGTATGATAACCTTGTCAATGCGGTTAATGCCAACCTGGAACCGCTTCATAAATGGGTATCCCTGCGTAAGAAAGCGATGGGGCTCGATGAAATCCACGGCTATGATCTGTCGGTGCCGCTGGTACCCGACGAAAATAAAGATGTACCCTATGATGAAGCCCTGAGTACTATTCTCAAAGGTTTAAAACCGCTCGGCGACAAATATATCAAAGATATGAAAAATGGCTTCGATTCAGGCTGGATCGATGTCTATGAAACTGAGGGTAAATACTCCGGCGGCTATTGCTGGGGAACTTATGTAACTCATCCGTTTATTCTGCTTAATTATAATAATTCGATCGAGGAGATGTTCACGGTCGCCCACGAAATGGGCCACGCCATGCATCGTAATTACTCCTATAAGAATCAGCCTTATCCAACCGCGTTTTACACGATTTTCGTAGCGGAAGTAGCCTCGACCGTAAATGAAGCGCTTCTGATTAATTACCTTATCGATCATGCAAAAACCGATGATGAAAAGCTTTACCTGCTGACTTACTATATCGAACAGATACTGAATACATTCTATACCCAGGTAATGTTCTCCGATTTCGAGAAAGCCATTCACGAGGTCGTAGAACAGGGCGGCGCCCTGTCGGCCGAATCGATGAAAGAGATATATCAACAGCAGCATAAGAGATATTGGGGCCCGGAACTTGTCGAGGATGAATGGGGCGGCTGGGGCGGCTTAAGGGTGTCGCATTTCTACAGAAGTTATTATGTATATCAATACTCCACCAGCTATGCCGCGGCGCAGGCGATTTCGCAGAAAATCCTCGCCGGCGATAAGAAAACCCGTGATAAATTCCTTGAATTCCTCACCTGGGGCGGTAACGATTACCCGGTCGAGCAGCTCAAGAAAATCGGCGTCGATATGACCAAACCGGACGCGATTAACGCGACTATCGATTTATTCGGAAGATTAGTGGACCAGGCGGAA
>CAZFSN010000214.1:0-5175 GCA_964521815.1 uncultured Ignavibacteria bacterium
AAATGGCTCTTTTTTAAATTTATTAGGTGCATCATTCGCATCATCTTTAAAAATTTCAATGTCAAATTTATCTTTTATTTTATTAAAGTTGGAGTCAAATATATTCTTTTCTTTATCTTCAGTATAATCTGGGGATTCCTTTAACACCTCAAAATGCTTTCTATAAAGAATAATCTTAGCTAAATTACCAATTTTATTATTTCTACTCTTAGCTTCATTAATAAAATTCATAACTCTAGTATCATCAAATTTTAAAAATTCTTTTACATTTGACGGATAATAACTCTTATTTAAATGATCTTTAAAGTATCCCTTAAGAAAATCTGATAAATGTTTATCATAAGCTCTGCGAGTACAATGGAAATATACTTGCAAAAACATATAATACCTAGCTAACATTAATGATTCAGCAGTGTATTTGCCCCCTTCTTCTAGACCCAGCCCAATATCCTCTTGAATTTTATTATAAACAATGGTCATAGTATTAACTAATCTATCCAAATCAAATCTTCCATAATAAACGCCGGTATAAAAAGAATCCCTCCACAAATAATCCGTTTTGTCGGCATCCAGCGGACCATCAATTATTTGATTAATTGGAGGAATTATTTCTTTTTTTCTTAACATATTTGCTATGGTAGACTTATTGATGTCAAACGCTTGAAGGGAATCTAATATTTGTGATATTTCACCATCACCTTCAATAATTCTTGCACTCATTTCTTCATGTGTAATTTTAGCTTGGAATAGTATTTCTGCACCATGTGAAAATGGACAATGTCCAATATCATGAAGTAGTGCTATTAATCTTAAAATTATTTTATTTCTTTCATAGTCATCCTTATGCCACTTAGAAATCTTTTTTAACAGGTTTTCATTTAGATTTTTATCTTTTGCGACAATTACATCAAAAATTCTACTCGCGACGTCCATAACGCCTATTGAATGGCCAAACCTTGTATGCTCGGCCCCATGGTATACCATATGAGTTAAGGCAAGTTGTTTGATTCGACGGAGCCTTTGGAACGCCGCTGAGTTTATTATGTCTCTTTCGATGTCGTACACTTTAATAAATCCGTGTATCGGGTCCCTGAAAATATGATACCTCTCAAAATATCCCATAACAACATACTGCACAAGTGTTCACTTGTCAAGAAAAAAATTTAATTTGTTAAGCTTTTCACATTCCTTGTTACAATATCTTAGAATAATAAGGCAAGCGATATTTTACAGCTTCAAACTACCCATAAACGCCTCGACTTCGGGGATGCCGCCTTGCAGGATCATATAGCCATCGAATGGTTCGCGGGGCGTGATTTCATCGACAATCGGCGTGAGCATCATATCTTTGACTTTCTCACGATCATCGGTATGGCCCAGCACCCAGCCGAGCTTGATATAAGCCACCTCGGGCAGCATGTTGCCGGCCGGCACAACGCCCATATGCATCAGATCGCGGCCGGTATCATAAACATACATATTCACATAGCCCCAGAGAGTCTGCACGGTCATGAATACCGCTATGCCCTTCTCGATTGCTCTTTTCAGCGGAGCGTAAAGCGGCTTATTGACATGTCCCAAGCCGGTGCCGGCGATCACTATTCCCTTGTAGCCGTTATCGATCAGCGCTTCGATGATATCCGGTTTCATATTGGGGTAGTAATACACGATTGCCACTTTGTCCTCGAAAGCGGTGTCGATTTTTACTTCGCGGTCGGTACGGCGTTTATTATAGAACGATCTGATATGAGTAAGTTTACCAGGTTCGACCATAGCCAGCGGCACACCGCTAAGAGTTCGGAAAGTTGATCTATATGATGAGTGCATTTTGCGCGCGCGGCAGGCGCTGTGGAGAAGGTTGTACTCATCGGAGGTGGGGCCGAACATGCAAACCATCACCTGGGCGATATCGCCATAGGCCGCGGTCCAGGCGGCCGCCTGAAGGTTCCGCGCGGCATCGGAAGAAGGTCTGTCGGAGGACCTTTGCGAGCCGACCATGACAATCGGCACCGGTGTGTTTTGCGCCATAAAAGTTATAGCCGCGGCGGTGTGATGCATGGTGTCCGTGCCGTGACCGATGATTATGCCATCCACGCCATTTCTTATTTCCCGGCCGATAGCTTCGGCTACCAATCGCCATTGTTCAGGGCCCATGTTTTCGGAGAAAATGGCGCATATTTTCTCGGTTTTTATATTGCAAATATCGGCCAATTCCGGTACCGCGCCGTATAATTCGCCCGGTGTGAAAGCCGGAATGACCGCCCCGGTGCGATAATCCAGCCGGGAGGCGATCGTCCCCCCTGTCCCCAGAAGGGTTACATTGGGCTTGCTTTCATCATAAGGAAATTCCTGTTCGGGTATTTTATACACGGCCTCTTTAAAGCCGATTTCTTTAGCCTCAATTATCGAGGTTACGGCCAGGCCGATATTATAGCCGGTTCTAAGCTTCATCACGATATGCCGGTCATCATCGGCGGTTTCCGAACGCGGCAAGATTACACCGGTGAAAATTCCCTTGGTCGTTTTGATTTTGATATCCGACCAGACCCGAACTCCCATTTCTTTGAGTTTGGCCAATGCCTCGCCCTTGTAGCCTTTGTAAATTACACTATCCACCAGATCGTTTTCCTTATCAACATTACCTTAATCATAAGCCCTTGAATTCGACCCCGGCCTCATCGGCTTATTAGTTCCCCCCGCAGATATCGTATCTGCCCCAAATTTAAGAACTACGGGAATAGAATGGCGGTAATGTAATGAGTCTGATAAATAAAGGCAAGGTTAAGATTATAATTTAAAAGATAAAAAATCCTTTGGATTTAAAGTTCAAAGACATTATTTTCATGGCCAATTTAGGGATAGACATCGGCTTTCCGATGTTTTTGTAACAGAGCTGTTTAGCGATTGTTTGATAATATGCGAATTGATAGCACTGCGCGGCAATTCCGAATAAACAGGAGTTTTCCTGTTATTCAAATCTGTTTAGAAATTGATACGTTAAGGGTTTTGTTTAAATAATAAAACTATTAATAATGTTTTTAGATTTCATTTTTAAAGTAAGGAGATAACACATGGCCGACAAGAAGGCTGATCTGGCTGGACCCGGTATCGGTAATTACACTGATTTGGAAAAAGTCCTGCCCGGCGATTATTCACCTCTTTTGAGTCACAAAGAGACAATGAAAGCCCTGTACGCGGTAAAAAGCTATATCGAAACCAACCTGTGCAAGGAACTCAAGCTGATGATGGTTCAGGTGCCTTTAATCGTCGATGTTAACAGCGGCGTGAACGATTATCTGGATCGTGACGGTTCAAGAACGCCCATTCAGTTCCATATCTCAAACGATTACGACAAGCACCCAATCGATGCCCAGGTGGTACAGGCGGCCACCAAATGGAAACGTATGGCCCTAAGGCAGTTCGACTGCAAGGTCGGCGAAGGTGTCTGCACCGATATGAGAGCGGTCCGCAAAGATTACTTCCTGGATCACGATCACAGCTGCTATGTCGATCAATGGGATTGGGAGAAAGTGATAACTGCCGATCAGCGCAACTTAAAATTCCTTACCACTGTAGTCAAGAAAATTTGGAAGGTGTTGAAAGGCGCCGAGGATTTGGCAATCGACATGTACCCCAAGTTGAAAAAATATCCCAGCCTGCCCGATAAACTGACATTTATTCACGCCGAGGAATTGCTCGAAAAATATCCCGATCTGCCTCGCAAACAGCGTGAGACGAAAATCCTTCAGGAATACCCGGCAGTCTTTATCTATGGTATCGGCTGGGTGCTGGCCGATGGCTATCCTCATGAGATGAGAGCCGCCGACTACGACGACTGGGTAACGCCGACCACATCTAAAAGCGGTAAGCCGATGCATGGCTTAAACGGCGATATCCTGGTCTGGAACCATGTGACCAAGCGCCGTCATGAACTCACCTCGATGGGTATCCGGGTGACTAAAGAGACGCTCAAGCAACAGCTGAAAATCACCGGCCAGGAGGATTTCCTGAACCTGCCGTATCATAAAGCGATCATAAACGACGAGATTCCGCTGTCTATTGGCGGTGGTATTGGTCAATCCAGAACCTACATGGCGCTTCTGCGCAAAGCCCATCTGGGCGAGGTCAGTGTCACGGTTTGGCCGCAGATATTAAAAGACATGTGCGCCGAGAAGAAGATTTTCGTGCTGGAGTAAGAAACACAGTTATTAATATAAAAACACACAAGTTATGTCAGGTCGTACCCGGCAGGGTGTGGCCTGACATTGGTTTGCAGACAGGTCACGCTTCGCTACGACCTGTCTGAACTTTATATCCAGGACCCTGCCTTGAAACCGTCATTGCGAGGAACCCGTAGGGTGACGCGGCAATCTGGAAGTTGTTGCGCTGTATACATCCAGATTGCTTCACCCCGCTTGTCGCGGGGATTCGCAATGACAAATATGTGGGATTTTTACAGACTAGAAAACGGGGATCTCATAAATTAAAAAATCAAACCCGCCAACCACAACCCGGCGGGTTTTATTATGTCTCGAACATATTCAAGCGGCGGTAATACCGGGAATATATACAGTTTATCATTGTATTTATATTAATAGTTAAATATATTAGATTCGTTTGTCAAAGGAGGACAATTTGAAATATCTATTCGTTCTTATCGCCATATGTTTAGCCATAGTTGCCTGCAATAAAAAATCGACCGCGCCGGAAAACCGGCTGATTCTATACGATAGTTTCGAAACAGAGGGTGTCGGTTCGTATGCCGGTTGGACCGTTCAGGAGGGTCAAGCCGATTTCGACAACAGCACACCGGCGGACGGCGGCAGCGTTTCGCTTATGCTGATCGCCGACGGCGAAATCGAGGGTACGGCTGTCAAGGAAATAGTGGCCGATCACGGCGATGGTATCTACACGTTCTCGATCTGGGGCAGGATGTCGACCGACCAGCCGGAGGAAACCGGCTATATCACATTCGGGATCAGCGATGATGACGACGTACTGCAGGAAAAATCTGTTTTCTTAACCGACACTACCTGGACCAAATACACGCTTGTCGATACGCTGTCTTTCGATGCCGGCCAATATCTGTACATGAAACTCTCCCCCGGCCTGCCCGAAGGCGACGCTGTCTGGTATTCCCTGTTCGATCTGCTGAGGCTGGATAAGGCGGAGTGA
>CAZFSN010000215.1:0-5092 GCA_964521815.1 uncultured Ignavibacteria bacterium
ACGGCATAAAACCATTGATGGGCCGTTTCATGGATAGCGGTCATGGCCAAACCCCGGTTGCTTGAAAACCGCTCATTTTCAAATGACATAGCGACCATACAGGGCAGTTCCATGCCGTTAGCCCCGGGATTGATATCGACATAGCTGATTGATTTCGCCGGGTATTTAAACAGCCTGTCCCTAAAATAATCCAATGAACCGGTGATACTTTTGGTCAGATCATCAAGCTTAGACTCATTACTCGGACGGTAAAGTATGTTGATTTCCGTAGAATCATGAACGATAGATTTTTTCTGCCAGGCCGGCCCGCAGGCGAAAGCGAAATCGATTACTCTTTCGGCGTGCAAACTATAATATGATTTTCCGGCCGGCGTGGAATCCGGCTCGTTAATTTCCGCCGTTGATGCAAGTAAAAAACTTTGCGGGAGAATAAGGCTGACATCATAAAAAGAAAAATTGGAGAAAAACTCGCCATCGACAGAATAATCAAAAACAACTGCTTTATTTTTCTGATACCCCGCCAGTATCGGATGCCAGTGAGCCAAAAGATAGTTGCCATTGGCATCATAACCATAACGAAGCATCATCGAGGGAATTTTTAATTCGAAATTCATTTCTATTAAGCAAACATCGCCCGGAGGGAGTTTCTGTTTGGGATATATATAAAGCAGGGTTTCGGCCAACTTTATCGAATCCGGCGTTTGCCCGTCAATCATGATTGAATCGCAATCGATATAGCCGGGATTATGAGCTATACCTTCTTTCAACCTTTTATTCGATTTCGCCATCGTTGTAAGGGTATCTCTGAAGGCGTTAGGGTAAAGATGAAATATGAATACATCCAGTTTTTCGCTCGTCGGATTATAAAATTCGACCGATTCCCGGCCCGTCAAGGTTTTCGATACTGTATCCAGTTCGGCTTCTATATAATAAGCTGTCGGTATATCCTGGCTGAGGCTTTGAGTGCGATTGGCAGAAACATCAGAACTGAAAAAAACTTGATAAACAATACCAGCTGTGAGAGCAAGCGATAATCTATTCATTTTTTTAAAACGACCGTTCATTCATCTATCACAGAGTTTTTTAATACGCCTATCCCCTGAATTTCCACTTCGACAACATCGCCGGCCTTAACCGGACCGACACCTTTAGGGGTACCCGTGGAAATGACATCACCCGGGAATAAAGTCATGGCTTTCGAAATAAAACTGATAACCTCGGCCGGCGATTTCATCATCAGGCTCGTATTGCTTTTCTGAACGACCTGACCATTTAAGCGGGTTTGAATATCCAGCGCGGAAGCATCGATACCTTTGATAATATATGGCCCTACCGGGCAAAAAGTATCGAACCCCTTGGCCCTGGTCCATTGATTATCCTTTTTCTGGATATTCCGGGCGGTCACATCATTGACACAGGTATAACCAAAAATCCCGACGTTTGCCTCCTGAACTGATACATAGCGCATCTTCCTGCCGATAACCGCCGCGATCTCACCCTCATAGTCGACTCTATCGACCCAGGCCGGCTTGACAATATTATCCAGATGCCCGATCAACGATGACAAAGGCTTGAAAAACAGAAGCGGTTCTTCGGGGATTTTCGCCAAAGTACTTTCATCGGCGTGATCGGCATAATTCAAACCGACGCAGATAATTTTTTGCGGTACGCAGGGAGGTAAAAGCTTAATATCCTCTATATCGAAAGGTCGGTCTTCTATATCGTAGGCAGTGTAAATATCACCCTTTATTGGGAAAGCCTGATTATCTATCAGGCATCCCGGACCTTCATAGTTTGCCGTTTTGAATCTGATAAAATATTTTTCAGCCATTAATCAATTCCTTCAAATGATTCGTTACAGAACTTTTTAAAACATCCATATTGTAGCCACCCTCTAAAACCGAGACGATTCTGCCATGACAATATTTATCCGCTATGCCAGTCAAATAGCGGGTCATTTCGCCGTACATGTCTGATGACAGGTCGATATCGGCCAGAGGGTCGTTCATATGAGCGTCGAAACCGGCTGAGATCATTATCAATTCCGGTTTGAAATCATCAAGCGCCGGCAGAATGACAGAATTAAAAGCTTGTCGATAATCTTCATCGCCGGAACCTGACCGCATGGGAATATTCAGGTTATAACCAATACCATCGCCCGCGCCTTTTTCAGACGCGCTTCCGGAACCTGGATAGTAAGGAAACTGGTGTAACGAAATATAGAAAACATCAGACCTGTTATAGAAAGCGTTTTGCGTGCCGTTGCCGTGATGAACGTCCCAATCGACAATAGCGATTTTCTTGGCCAATCCGTTGGCAATTGCGTAAGCCGCGCCGATAGCGATATTGTTGAATATGCAAAAGCCTTTGGTCGAATCTGCTTTAGCATGATGCCCCGGCGGACGAACCGCGCAAAATGCTCGATTGCCATCGCCTGAAGAAACGAGTTTAACAGCATCGATTACGGCTCCGGCCGCTTTAAGCGCTGCCTGAAAACTGCCGGCTGAAAACCCCGTATCAGGATCGATCATTATCGGTTCATCAATCGATACCTTTATATTACTGATATAATCAAAGTATTTAGGCGAATGTATTAATTCTATTTCCCTACGGTCGGCCGACCGGCATTCGTATGCGAACTGTACATCGGGAACGCTTTTACAAGCTTCTAATACGGTATCCAGCCGGGCCGGTGATTCGGGATGCCAGCGGCCCGGATTGTGATTATAAAAAGCTTGATCCGTAAAGACCGTTAACAAATTAGTTCCTATCCTGAACCGATGCTCCCTGCCCCTCGATCATGCCCAGGCCATAATACTTATCGACAAAATACTTATCGGCGACTGACATCACTTCATCCGAACTCACCTGGCGAATCATTTCGGGGAACTGATCGACCGATTCATAACCCTTACCGGAGAGTTCCCATTTCGCGTATGTATCGGCCTGGGCGCCATTTGATTGCAGAAATATACTGAATGACCCGGCGGAATAATTCTTTGACCTTTGTAATTCTTCATCGCTTAACGGCTGATCCTTAAAGCCGGTTAGAACATCCATAGCGATTTTACGGGCTTCCAGGGCGTTTTCCGGCGATGTCGCCAGGTAGCAATTAAACGAACCGGTCAAAGCCCCGGCGCTTTGATACGCGTAAACTGAATATGCCAGCGATCTTTTGTCCCGGACTTCAGTCCAGAGCCTGCCGCCCATGCCGCTGACTATATTTTGAAATACTTTTAAAGGCTCATAATCAGGATCGGGATAAGCGCAAGTGATATAAGCGAACGCCTGAGCCGATTGAGCTTTGTCACGCTTCTCGATTTTAGAGTGCACGGATGCCAGTTCGGGTGCGGTTTCATCTATAACTACCCTTGAGCCTTCGCGCAGATCTTTTAGATATTTATTCGTAAGCTTTTCCGCCTCAGCCATTGTAATATCTCCGACGAAAGTCAAAATCAAATTGCCGGAGGTGGCCGCTTGACGGTGACGTTCTACCAGATCGGCAGTTTTAATTTTGGCGATTGTCTCTTCGGTACCCATTGATGGCAATCCGTAAGGGTGGTTTTCAAAAAGCGCTTCCAAACATAGTTCGAGTGGATAACCCCCCATAGAATCTTTCAGTCTGTTGATCGCGGCTATTGAGTAACTCTTTTCCTTCTCCAGTTCATCAGCCGGGAATGTCGGATGCAAGATAATATCGGAGAAAATCGAAAAACCCTGTTCGAAATTTCCGGGCATGCTATCGAAAGTAAATCCGCAATAATCGTCATCGGCCGCATAACCGATATTGCTTCCAAGTATCTCAGTATTTTCGGCGATCTCGGTTGCCGACATCTTTTCGGTCCCTTTCAGCGAGGTTTTTACCATCAATTGAGTGATCCCTGAGTTAGCTTCCGTCTCGGTAGATATCCCGCCATAGAAATAGGCGGCCACTGAAACCAGGCCAACGGAATGATTCTCCCGGCAAATAAGCGTAATGCCGTTATCCAGTATTTTCTCGCGAACCGGCTGGTCCGGTAAATTCGAACCCCCAACCCCCTTTGATGAGGCCTCGACATACGGCTCATCGGCTTGAGGTTTATAATTCGCGCTGTAATCGCTGATTGTTTCATTTAATGTCTGTAAAAAATCATCAGCCGAGTACTGCTGATACTCTCTATTAGACGGCAAATATTCCAAAACCGAGGCGTTGGCTAAATTAAAATACTCGCGCGCGACTCGTTGGATGTCATCCGCCGTAACTTGCCGGAGTTTGTCGATATACTCAAAGGCCATTTTATAATCACCCAACGATTCGAACATCGCCAGATTCTGTGCCTGGCCGCTGACTTCCTCCAGGCCGTGAAGATATGATGATTCCAACTGGTTCTTGGCCCTGATTAATTCAGCCTGGCTGACTTTATCCAATTTGAATCTTTCGATTTGCTCGAATATAGATTCTTCAAGGGGCAATGGTTCGCCGGTGTCCTGTTCGGCGCTGATTGTAAAATAGCCGAAATTTCTGTGCGAGTCATAAGAGGATTCAATCGATTGAGCCAAACCCTGATTTTCTTTGATCTCCTGATACAAACGGGAAGCCCGGCCGCCGCTAAGCAGGAAATTCAAAACCGTCAATGGATAAAAATCATCGTCCAGTTCCCCGGGAACATGATACCCCAATTGAATCAGATTACGGGAAATATCACCGGTCATTCGTCGATATTTAAGCTCCCGTTGAGGCGGTTCTTCCGGAGAAAATTCGGTTTCGATCTTGCCGCGTTCGAAATCGGAATAGTGCTGTTTGATAAGTTCCAGCGCCTCTTCCGAGGGGATATCTCCAACCACCGATAGAATAATATTTTCAGGACGATATCGGGTTTGATAATAATGATATAAATCATCGCGGCTCCAGCCGGCTACCTGATCCTCATAGCCCATCCGCCACCGCCGGATACGATGCTTATCGAAGCCTAATTCAAGGAGCTTCTCGTAGGAAAACGAACTTGGATTATCGAGCTTGCGTTTAATCTCCTGAATAACAACCTGCGATTCTTTAGCTAACTCTGATGAATCGATCGCGCTGTTAATCAAGGCGTCCGATTGAATATCCAGA
>CAZFSN010000216.1:0-5034 GCA_964521815.1 uncultured Ignavibacteria bacterium
CGCTTCGCGAGCTATCTTCTTAAGTATCTATAAATTACCGCACTTAAACAATAAAAAAGCCGTCTAATATGAAGACGGCTTTAATCAAGATGCAAATATCATTAATTGTTTTAGATCAATTTGTTGATCTATTCTAATTCGGTCATTTATTATTCTTAGGCGTTGGCATTTTTATTTTATTTAGACCAGTTTCAATAAGCGCCGGCGGCGGTGTCTGCGGACACCAGCCCGGATTTGGCCTGTCGCCCCGGAAGTAAGCGACCAGGTAGGAGATGTCGGAACCTAAAAATGTACAATTGCCGTTTGCATCTCCGGCGGCATATAGCCAGGTGTTCGTCGAATCATTCCAGCAGCTATCCTGCGGCGCCGCGCCGACACCTTTGAAATAGTTGGCCCCATACGTGACATCGGCGATTGTCAGTTCATTATCGTTGTTGATATCGCCGGGTATATAGTCGCAATTGCCGGCGATGAACACGTTGAAGTGCACCGGAATTTCCACCGAGGGGTAATCCAGGTCATTGGTCTCAATATGAAGAACACCCTCATACAACGCTATTTCGAGTTCGGAGGCGTTAGCGATAATTGCGATTGTATCGCTGGCGGCCGGATTGACTACATTGCTTGATGGTTCGGCTGAAAGCCATCTCGGAAAGGCGCTGAATTGAATAGCTAATCCTGGTTCAACATAGGCGGCATTATAGCAAACCATCAAAGCATCGGTTCCGGTAGCGTTTTCAATACCGATCGTCTCCTGATTAACATCTATCCCGCTTGCTTCGGCGTATTGATAAATTATCTTGCCGCTTCTTAACAGGATAATCTGGAAAGTGAATAAGCCGTCATCGTTATAATGCGGGACACCGATATATGAAATCACACAGCTGTCGACGCCGTTGTTATAGTAATATGCCTCGCCGCGCGGAGTGAAATTAAGATCATCCCAATAAACCGATAGCAAATTGTTCGGCTCGTCGGAATTGGGAATAGTCGTGTTATTGTAAGGAGTGGCCGTACTGGTAAATGAAACATAGCCGTTCGAGCAAACCCTGAACGTGCTGAAAGTGTTGCCGTAAAAACTGAAATCAAACCCAATCGGATATGGCCCCAGATTCGATTCATCGCCCAGGCCGGTTATTCGCGTGCCCACTGATGTTATATCAATCCAGTTGTAGGAAGGCCCGGCAGGCTCATTTGAATCGATCCAGGTATAGCCATAGTTATCGGGACCGCCGGAATCGAGGATAACAGGAGGATAATATGGACCGGAAAATTGTTCAGTTTTACTGCTTATTACCGGTGGTTCATCGCCTGATTGGATAGCCGGAGTGGACGAAGACGTACTATTTGTCGATCGATTCTCGGATCCGTCGATAGACAGGTTATCAATGACCTCGGCTGAAATATTATAGAATAAAATACCTTCGCCATGGTTCTCGATAATCAATTGCCCTTCAGCCTGATCTCCTGGCTCGCTGGCAAAATTGAATTCGATTGGGTAGTATGACATATCCGGCGGCGCCGCCAGACCGGTGGCGGTTGTAATTTTTATGGCCAGTCCACTACGAAGCGCTGTTGCTGCGGGATGGTAGGCATTATCGTACTCATATTGCAAACCATCGGTCTGCTCCCAATTCTCGAAACCTACCGATGAATAAACTGCCGGCCCGGTGTAGTCGTCACTGTAATCATCGTTGTTTATCGTCTGATATTGAAAAACTATTTCGCAATCGCCGGTCGGGGTCGGGTGCAGATCGGTATCATATATTATCATCTCGAACGTCTCCGGCGATAATGTCAGGGCGTGACGGTTGCCGCTCCATTCGATTATGAATCGGCCGTTAGCCTGGTCGTGATATGAATAAATCCCCGTAGTTCCGCCGGTCGATTCCAGATCATCCCAGAACGGCGATATCTGGGCCCGGGCGTTGCCGGGATCGGGGATCGGCCAATTATCCCAGTTATGCCAGTAGTTATTCGAAATATCATACGGTATGGTATCGAAAGCCGCGAATCCGTTGGTTGAGATAATCATATGCCCGTAGTTAACGCCGTAATATTGAACATCAAAAGGCAATGTTATCATCTCCGAGGCATCATCATTTTCCCGCATGTTTACTCTCGTTCCGGGACCGCCCTGGCTGGGATTAATCTCGATCCAGTTATAAACCGGGGCGGCTGAATAATTCATGTCAGTATTATCATACATATAATAGCCGTAATTGTCGGGCCCCACAGGGTCAAATGTATTGACTGAACCTATTGTCACCGAAAATGTTTTTTCAAATAATATGTTTTCCATGTCAGTCATATCGGCGGTGAAACTTGCCATAAAATTCACATTCCTGCCTTCATAGGCTTCCTGATCGACTGCCACTCTGAATGGATTGGCGCTGTTATCGCCGGTTTGCCCAATATTAACATTTCCGAACGATCCCGCGTTATCGATTATCGTTATATAGTCATCATCGCAACTTAGTACACCGGTTATTTGTTGGCCGTTTAGTCCGCCGCTATTTTCGAATGTGATGACCATATTGGATGTCTCACCTGGATCGAGCCTGTTATTAGTATTACCCGGATAGCTTACTTCAATCGCGGTTGCCTTAATCGATGCTACCTCGATAAGTATATGTGTCGCCCAGCTTCCCTGATCTGAGGTGATATCGAGATTGAGCGGGATATATTCGCCATGGACGATACTGCCATCGAGTTCGATTACATAATTAGCTGTCGGTAGCGCGCTTTGGCCGACATTAATAGCCGGGTAATAGCGGGCCGATGTTATAACGTTTACTCCGGGAAAATCAGTCGACAACACTCCGCTGATTCCCGAGGCGGTAATCGAGGTACTGTAATTATGAATCCTGATTCCCAGTTCCAGTGTTTCGCCGGGATTAGCTTTGCCATCGTTGTTGCCGGATGATTCGCCGCTGTTGTCATCAATAATAATAAGGGAGTCGGCCCCCAGCGTTATTGGCTGCGTTACCGACAGGCAATGGCCCATATGAGGTATATAATCTCTGGCCGTTACAGTGACGAAAATAGTATCCGCGGACGTGTTATTAAAATTAAGAGTGATATTACCGCCGGCATCGGTATAGCCGCCAACAAATATTTCTTCACTATCATCATAGCCCTTAACGAAGTTCACATAAGCCCCTTCAAGCGGCCCGGCTTCACCGGTAACATTGACAGTCACGAAATTGGCGCCGACCGCTATTTGAGCCGGGTAGTTTGCGGTCAATTGACGGGGGATTTCGGTTCTGACCGCGAGTTCCGGATCACCCAGGCAATTATAGGTGTTGAAATATTTATTAACATAACCGCCTGACCCGGTGAAGCGGGGAAACGCCTCGAATATCTTCGTTTTACCCATAAACATCAATTGCGCAAAATGATATATATCCTGCTCAAATAATGCCCAGAAAAAACCAGTCATATTTGGATTATTCCAGGCGGTATGAGTACTGCCATCCGTACAGCCATAGAAACAGGGGCCGCCTTTGGGCGCGGTGGGTGATCCGTAGCGAATCCAGCCTTCGCCAAAACATAAATCCGCACCGAAATTACCCGTACCGCATACGATTGACGCCATAATGCCTATCTTCCAGCCATTGGTCAGCTGTCCCAAATTCGTGAGCCCCCAGTTCGGATTGTACCAGCCGCTGGAACTGGCCCAGCCGCGATACGAAACGTACGATACGCCATTATTAATTGCGGTACTGATTGTGCTGAAATTGGGCGCGCCGCTGCCCCAGTCGAATACCGAGTCGACCTGGGTATAGCCATGATCAATAGCCAGATCCCTTACCCAGAGCACGGTAGTCCGCGGCGATTCGGCATAGATATTACCGGCTACTGCCAAACCCCGTTTCCAATAGCCTGGTTCTCCCATATAAGGATCCTGCTCATAGCGCAATACTTTGTACATGGCCGTCCTGAGTTCGGTAATATTGTCAACCGACATGCGCGCTAAAAATATATCGGAAAAGTAATCGCTGCCGTCAACGGTCGTGTATTGATGGTCGGATGTGTAACTGCTATATGGATAATCGGGAATTTGCTGATCCTCATCGCCGACAAGCATGATATAATCAGGGGGGATTTCCCAATTCTGATAAGCGCTTTGAATATAATTATATACTTGCAAATAGCTCGGCGTTCCAGATGGGTTGATTTCGTTAGATCTGGTTATGACAGTATTATAACCTTTCAGATGTTTCCAGCGAGCCAGGGTTTTTATGGTATCGGCAAAATTATAATTATTCGGGCTGATAATTAAATAGCCGCCCCGTATCGGTTCGTAATCGGTTAGTACCGCGCTGGCATTACTGAAAATGTGCTGATAGATCGGCAAAAAAGCTTCTGAAATATTATTATTGCGCCTGATTTTGATGTTGCGGGTATCCGTGCCTTCATAGACGAGTTCGTAATTTACATGTGTATATACTCTGAGCTGTCTTGTAGCCGGGTTATACTGGACCGGATTAATCGTCGTCTGTACGAATCGAAAATCCCGCATTATCTTCGGCTCGCCTATAGCCACTAACTGTTCGGGATAGAATCTGTCCTGTTCATAAAAAGACTCATCCATGGCGAAAGGAGCAGTCGGTTCGCCGGACTCTAAAGTCCAGGGCTGGGCGGGCGATACGTCAATGTTGTCATATGTTTCGTATTCCGATGAAAGTATATTGATCCTGACACCGGCCCGATCCGGAATTATCACCATCGAGGAGTAAACCGGCAAATCCGGCAAACCCTCCTCATCGGTAAAACCGAATTCGGTTATTTCATCTATTAATGGCAGTACCTTAATAAATTCTTTGCCTTCTAATGTCACTGTCTCGGTGGTCAAGCCGCTTAAAGCAAATTCCACGGCTGTTTTCGAAGCATTCGATAATTTTACATCGGCGTTCGTTTTTATAGCGCGATTATAAACCAGGTTCGTACCGCCAAGACATAGAGCCGGGAGCAAGACTAAGAGTGAGATAATGGCTTTCATCGGTTATTCTCCTTTATTAATAAACAAAA
>CAZFSN010000217.1:0-4972 GCA_964521815.1 uncultured Ignavibacteria bacterium
GCCGATTTTCACCTCGCGGCATTTACGGCGTTTGATTTTCATAACTCTGATACCTTCACTTTAATACCCCCGGCATGAGCATGCTTTTTTATCTTGGCCAGTACATCATGCATCAAATACTCCGGGGTTGAAGCTCCTGATGTAATCCCCAGCTTCTCGATATTATCCAGCCAGGCTAAATCAAGTTCATCAGCGTTGTCAATCAGATACGCTTTTACACCATGACTTACGGCCGCGTCAACCAAGCGATTCGAATTGGCCGATGTTTTCGACCCAATTACAATCACCATTTCCACTTGTTCAGCCAGCTTATGTATCGATTCCTGCCGCAGACGGGTTGCGCGGCAAATCGTGTTTTCTACTCTTACACTTCCATAATGTTGTCTAAGTTTCTCCGCGGCTTGGTCAAATCCATCTATTGATCGGGTGCTTTGCGATATGAAAGCTACGGGCTTAGCGAATTTTGGCAGCTTATCGATATCATCGATTGAATCTAAAACGTGGATACTGGCGGGAGCAACGGCTTTGATACCCTTAACCTCATCATGACCGGGGTCGCCGTACAGGATTACCGTGTAGCCCCCATCGACAAGCTTTCTGGCTATGTCGTGAATCCGATAGACCAGCGGGCAGGTGGTGTCGATAACATCAAGCCCGCGAACCTTGGCCTCGGCTATAACATTATGCGGCACCCCGTGAGCCGATATTATAAGCGTGCCGGTTTTGACTTTATTAGGATCATCAATCTTAATAAGTCCCATCTGCCGGAGAATCTCGATTACCGAACGGTTATGCACGATATCGTTGAGTATGTAAACCGGGCCGGGTATTTCGGCCAGCGTTTTTTCCGCCAGACGGATTGACCGTTTGACCCCCGAACAAAAACCGCGATCTTTAGCCAGGATAATTTTCATAAGATACAATCGGTATAGGCAAACTGCCTTATTGCTTGCTCTGCGAATCGACTATATCGAAAAAATATCTATGCACAGTCAAATCATCCGAAAGCTCCGGATGGAACGTTAAACCTATCAGCCTGCCCTGACGCACTCCCACCGGCTCATACTTGAGGTTGGCGATCACCTCAACTTCGCTACCGATTTTCATGATTTTCGGGGCGCGGATAAACACCATCTCGATTTGCTTGTTGCCCGGAACGAATTCCCCGGTATCGGTGAACGAATTAATCTGCGCGCCATAGGCATTGCGGGCGATTGTGATATCCATAAGCCCTAAGCCTTCCTCCGGCGGATTCTCAATTTGTTTCGCTAAAAGTATGACTCCGGTGCAGGTGCCCATAATCGGCTTAGCGAATTTTTTCAGCGGCTCCCACAGGCCACCCGTTTTAGCCAGCTTTCTGATCGTGGTCGATTCGCCGCCGGGGATAATTAGGCTGTCCACGCTCGCCAATTCCTGAGGCGTTTTGACATATATATGCTTACGGCCGAGTCGGTCTAAAACTCGGCCATGAGCGAAATAGTCTCCCTGAAGTGCCAGGATACCGTCGGTCATCGGGTTTGCAGAAGCTGGTCTTCCGGAATTTTCTTGGCCTCGAGGCTTTTCATGGCATCGCCAAGCCCCTTGGATAATTCGGCGATCTTCTTGAAATCGAGATAGTGCGTGGTCGCCTCGACTATGGCTTTGGCGCGGGCGGGTGGGTTGGATGACTTGAATATGCCCGATCCGACGAATACGGATTCGGCGCCTAACTGCATCATCAGGGACGCGTCAGCCGGGGTGGCGATGCCGCCGGCGGCGAAATTGGGCACGGGCAGTTTCTTGTGCTGTTTGACCCACCGCACGATCTCAAACGGCGCGCCCAGGTTTTTGGCCTCGGCCATCAGTTCGGAATCATCCAGAAGCGTTAAACGTTTGATACTATCGACTACCAGGCGCATGTGACGGACCGCCTCGACTATATCGCCGGAACCGGCCTCGCCCTTGGTGCGAATCAAAGCCGCGCCCTCGCCGATACGCCTTAAAGCCTCGCCCAGGTTGCGGCAGCCGCAGACAAACGGGATTTTGAATTTCGACTTGTCGATATGATTGTGCTCATCGGCGGGGGTTAGCACCTCCGATTCATCGATATAATCGACCTCCAGCGCCTCCAGCACCTGAGCCTCGGCGAAATGCCCGATTCGCGCCTTGGCCATCACCGGGATAGACACCGCCTTCTGGATCGCCATGATAATCCCCGTATCGGCCATGCGGGCCACGCCGCCATCCCGGCGGATATCCGCCGGCACGCGTTCGAGGGCCATCACGGCCACCGCGCCGGCATCCTCGGCGATTTTCGCCTGCTCCGAGGTGGTGACATCCATGATTACGCCGCCCTTGAGCATCTCTGCCAGGCCGACTTTGACTTTGAAATCCTTATCGTTAAACATTGTTAAACCTCTTTGTTGTATCCCGATTTTAGTCGGGACACGATCATTTATCTTCAATATCCCCGATTCCGGCGCAAAAAGTCTATGATAATAGGGTACTGCCGTATCGGGGCATAACCGGAAGTTAATATAGCGTTTAAAACCGGCGTGTCAAGCGGATTGGGGGGATATGTGATAGTGACAAAGAGGGGGGAACACCACGGGTGAGTAGAGCGATTTTATATGATTCTATTTTACCCACCCTGTTAGTGATGTAACCTGTTATTCTACAATTTGGGCGATGCTATATTAAGTATCTTAAGCATGTCACTATATTCCAAATAACTAGGATAATTCAACCTTATCCATTCGTTCTCACGCACTCGGTATACTATATATATTGAATCGGAATAATTTGATATATACGGAATAATATCTGGGAAAAATGATTCATATGACCATTTCCATTTCATCAAATATACTTCTAAAGAATCAATTGGGTAAGTAAATGCACTATCTGCAAAATAAACAGGCAAACTTGTTTTTTCATTTGGAAAAATTCGATCCTTTATAATATTTGATACCATAGGTTCTTTAGATATTAAAATACCTTTTTGAAGTTTTGCTTTAACGGCTACGACGTAACTACTGTAATTTGCTGCTGACCGCCCTGAGTTTACAATATAAAGCTTAAAGGGATTTATTGTAGGATTTGTCGGTGTGTACAATACCGCATGATTTGAATATTCTAATCCTAAAGCGCCAAACCAGACTAAACATAAATTTATTAAAAGTGATATTAAAAGAGCGATTGAATTCAGATTTATCTTATTTATTAGTTTCCAAGTAGGTTTAAGGATTTTACTGTAAAGAAAGGAAAATATTAAAGCTATAACTTTTAATAAAAACAAATATATTTTGATGCACCTAGATGGTTTATTCTTATAATGATCGGGAATTCCCATTATTTTTAGTTATTATTGCTTTAGCTTGAACAACATAATATACCTTATATTATTTATTGTACATATTCAGCATAGTCTAGTCAAGCACAATTATTATTTCAATAACCCGGTGCCCCATCCCCGCTACTACGGAGTGAGGCAATTCGCCTATTGTATTTACGTTGAAAAATAGTTGATCAATTGTGGTTGCTAAATCCGTTAATTTTATTATATATGTTTGCATTAGAGGCAAGTATTTATGAAAAAGGCTTTAGAAGAAACGAATTATTATTTTGTCGATGAGTCGGGCGATCCGACTTTTTATAACAGCAAGGGAAGACTAATTGTTGGTGTAGAGGGATGTTCGAAGATTTTTATAATGGGATTCATAGAAACTAAAAATCCAAATTTAATTCGATCGGAATTAAAAAAATTAAGAATCTCATTGATTAACGATAAATATTTATCGGACATACCCTCAATGGCCAAAACTTCGATATCATTTCATGCAAAAGATGATTGCCCGGAGGTCCGTCAGGCGGTCTATAAAAAAATTTCAGAATTTGACTTCAAGGCTCAATTCATAATAGCGCGAAAAATCGAAAATGTATTTCGAAAAACGTTTAAATACAGTCAGGATAAATTTTATGATTATTTAATTACGAGATTGTTTGAAAATGTCATGCATAAAAATAAAGTTAACGTTGTTTACTTCGCTAAAAGAGGCTCGAAAAATAGACAGAAACCATTAGAAAAAGCGATTAAAACAGCGATTACTGCGTTTGAAAATAAATGGAATACTCAGATAGCCGATGATTTAGAATTTAATATACATGCGCAAATGCCGTCTGCCGAATCATGTCTTCAAGTTGTAGATTATATGAATTGGGCTGTTTACAGGGCATTTACTAAGAGAGAAATGAGATATTATAAATACATCGAATCAAAGGTGAGTTTATTGATAGATATTTATGATACTAAGAATTATCCTCAAAGCTATTATCACAAGAGAAATCCATTTCATGTAAACAAAATAAGTCCTATTTAGGCTAGACTCCTTTTGGGAGTACACGGCATGGAGCCGGCTTTCACCTAGGTAGGACCTATATTATTATACGGTCAGTTTTGTATAAAGTAAATATTTATTTTCATTTGTGGTGAAATAGTACCATAACCCGGGTGCCCCATCCGCTTGGGGTGGGCCAATTCAATATCAGCACCAAACTAATTCTTACAATTAATAATGAAGTTCACGGTGGTTGGCGTATGTCCTCGCCTTCTCCGGCTGTGCGGCAACTTCCTATAAGGCGCCAGTAATTGTTTCGGGATTTTGCGTTCTATTTCATTTACAATCCTTGCGTTTCCGGCGATTATCTATTATATATGGTGACTTAAATGAAGCGATAAAGACCGGGAAACGATATGGATTATTTTAAAAAGTCTAAAATTGCCCAGATACTCAAAGAAGCCGATACGCCCAGAGACAACGCAATCGTGATGGGTTGGATACGGACGCGGCGCGATTCGCCTAACCTGGCATTTCTGGAAATCAATGATGGCAGCTGCCTGGCCAACTTGCAGATAGTGATCGAAAATCCCGACCGTTTCGCCGATATGGAACGCGCCAAGCTGGGGGCATCGGTGCGCCTGGAGGGCAAGCTG
>CAZFSN010000218.1:0-4971 GCA_964521815.1 uncultured Ignavibacteria bacterium
ACTCGGAGGGTATCACGGTATAATAGCTGGTGTGTTCATAGATGGTGCCGGCGTTCAAAAAGCCGCCGGCATCTCTGGTTTCGCGAGCTAACTCGCCCACTCCGCGGCGCGCGGTGCCCTTAAAATACATGTGCTCCAGAAGATGCGATATTCCGGTAAGCGAATCCGGTTCATTAAAATAACCGGCCTTGACCCAGGTGACAATCGCTACGACCGGCGCCGAATGATCCTCTTTTATTAAAACAGTTAAACCGTTTTTCAGGACTTCTTTGATAACTCCATCTTCAGGTTTTTTTCCACAGTTCATAACAATCCCACAAACTACTAAAATTGAGAAAATAATTTTGAATTTTGACACAGTAATCTCTCCTTTCCTTAAAACCAATTTACGGCTTACGTCTGTTAATGTCAATCAGGATATAGTTTCTATCTCATCAGTTACAAATACCGATATTACAGACATTTGTTGCTTATATGTCAAATCGGTCGATTTAATTACCTGGAAGGTTTTAAAACGATATTAATCGATTCGGTCTTGTTCTCTTCGGTGAATATTCTCTTTCTTTCGGTTTTATAGCCATCGGCTTCGATTTCGATTACGTGTCTTCCGGGAGGAATTTTAACTATGGGTCCGCCGGTTTGGCCGTATGGAGTAAAATCGATTGAAAATTTCGCGGGGGGTTCAGTCGTTATTGCTAGGAAGCCATATTTGGCCAGGTTCTGATTAGGATAGATATCTTTCGCGATCGGCTTTGGCCTGGTTTGGGAAGTAGACGTCGGCTTTGGTTTGGTCGCGGATGACTTACGGGCGGGAGGCGTAGTCTGCCCTTGTTTTATATCAGGTTTGCCCATAACCGGCGGTTCGGGCAAATCGGCCGCTTCGCCTATTTCGAATTTAATCTGATTATCGGCCGACAAATCAGCCGTAGCCGTTTTATCCTGAACAATAGGTAACGCGTCATCAGATTTGACATTAATGAAATCGATCCAGCCCGATAAAAAAGCCGCAATCAATAAGCCTGATAATAATAACGCGGCAGGAATTATCCATCGTAGAGATTGTTTTATTTTATTAGCCTGTTGATTATAGGAAAAATCCTGTTGGCCCGATTTAAGTCTGTCGAGATATTCTTTAGCCAACTTGTTGTTTTTATCGAATCGCAGTACATTTTCGAATTCCTTGATCGCGTCGGTCAACCGGCCATGGCCGACATTGACCAGATACAGCGCGGTCTCCATATGTTTCGATATTCTGTCGGTGCGAAGTTTTTCCGCGGTCCTAATCGGATTCCTGACGAATCCGGAGATAATTTTTTTCGCCGATGGAATAACGTAACTGTTTAGTTCATCATCCAGGCCGCTAACTATCTCATCCGCGTCCTGAAAACGGCTATCGACATCCTTGGTCAGCGCTTTTTGGATTATGCTTTCTGTCGATGGCGTGACATCGATACGCAGTTTACTCGGCAGTTCAGGGACGATAGAAATAATGTTAGTTACGACCTGCTGATAAGTCTCGCCTTTAAAGGGTTTTTCGCCGGTAATAATCTCGTAAAGCACTATCCCTAACGAAAATAAATCGCAGCGATTATCAATCGGCCGACCGGCGGCTTGTTCGGGTGACATATACGCCGGCGATCCGACTGTCTGACCGGTGACGGTAATCGACATATCGCCGTGAGTTTTGGCGATACCGAAATCGGTTATCATAACCCGGCCGTCCTTGGCCAGCATAATATTGGCCGGCTTGATATCGCGATGAATTAAGCCATTGCTATGGGCGTATTTTAAACCGCCGGCAACTTCCTTGGCTATAAGAAGCGCCACTTCCAGCGGCAAGCGTTTAATCCGGGTCAGGATTTCCTTCAAATTTTGTCCATCGATATACTCCATCGCGATAAAATACTCGCCATCCTGATGACCATAATCGATTATTGAAACTATATTTTGATGCTGTAAAATCGCAGCCTGTTTGGCTTCCTGCTTGAACCTGTTGACGAAATCCTCGTTGGCCGTAAGATGTTGGTGCAAAACCTTTATGGCCACAGGCCTTTCCAGCGAAAGTTGCACCCCCTTATAGATATTAGCCATACCGCCGGAGCCGATTAGCTCTTTCAGTTCAAAATTGGCTATTCTTTGCGGTTTATCTTTGGTAATGACCATAAAATTTAGACGCAAACCTATGGTTTAAACAATTATTTCCATATTTATACTCATAAGTAACATCGGCAGGAACACCAATGATACTTAGAATTTACATGAAGATTATAAACCGTTATCAGAACGGCTGGATAAACATAAGGCTTCAGGCGGCAATAAATTAATCTTATAGACTTAAAGAATCGCTTCACATATTTTAAAAAACAAAAACTGCTAAGAAATATTCGGCTGTAAAGCTCTCAGGAATTTTTCGGTATGGTAAGCTGTTCTGGTATCGCCGACGCTTCGCCAGCGATTGATATCGCTGATTAATTGATTTAATTCCCCGGGTGTATAGACCTCATAGGATAATTCCAATTCCTGAACTTTGGCGTTGACTGCTTTGAGATTCTCCCCCAGCTTGATATAGAAATCGTCACTTTCCCATTTGACTCCGTCAAAAACCCCCGGCATAAATTTGGACATACCGAATAGATAATATCTGCCGCCGAATGACGGGCCGACTATGACATCGTTTTCCTTGAGCAAGATAAACCCGGCCTTGATTAGCTGGGGATTCAAAGGAATACAATAAGCGCCGACCATTGTCACGCGCTCGTACTCCAGATTGAAAGCTTGCCGGTAAGCCCCTGAGATGTGTTCCATTATGGTATTACCGTTCTGGGGTAAGAGCCTGATTTTATCGATGTTGGCTTTTATCTCCGGGTTCTGTTCCTCATGAGCGAACAATTCTATTATTTTATCGAAATGTTCCCTGGCATCGGGTGGATTATAGCTTACAATCAAATCAGTATCAGGGATATTCAGGCACAGGGCCAAAGTATCGAAAAGCATCGCGCGCGCCAGATAATAAGTCTTGCGTTCTCCTAATACTTCCGCCAGAGCCGATAAATCGGAATTTTCCTGCGGATTATTGGCGAAGATTACAATGCAATCGGAATTCATAAAAACATCTATTCCTGTTCGCTGTTTACATCACTAATAGCCATCGTGAGAAATCCAATTCTCTCAAATCGCCGGTTAACATTTAATTCAATGTAAAAAACTCATGTTAAAAAAGCAATATGATTACGTTAAAAAATATGAGAAAAATACCAAAAAAGATAAAATTATTAGATAAAAGAAACGGCCATTTTAACAAGATCTTTGAAACAGCAATTGCCGCAAAGAATATAGCAATTTTTATTATTCTCCCAGCAGATTAAGTTACAATCGCCGCAATTACAGGCTTTGAATTCAATGCCTGAGGCGATATAAAGCTCGGTATAATCCTCTTCTAAAAATAAACTATTAAGGATAAACATCGAACATCCGTCCTGCCCGTCGGAGTATCTCACATGCGCGACAGGATTGTCATTAATCTTAAGCAAGCGGACGCCTTCCAATTTGAACTTATCTTGAATATATTGAGGTATGTCAGGGCTTAAGCCTAACTCCTGTTTTAAAAAATCGATAACTTCCGCGGCTTCATTAGTCTGCAAAAGCCCCGATTCGACATAAGAAAGGCTGTTCATATGTTCTTTGGCCAGTTTTCCGGCGATACTCTGTAAACCATGTTTCCCGGGTAACAGAATAAATATCAATATGATGGCGATAACAAAACCCCAGGCCCAGCGCCGCGAATTATGGAAGTTCAAGGCTATCAAACTGAGTTTTTCTTTTAGATTTAATTTCGCCGGATTGGAAATCCCGGCAGGCTCCAGGCTGTTTGATATCATATCGCGTAAGTAGACGGGGGCTTTCACCGCCGAACAAGCGGCGGCCAGTTCTGATTTCAAAGCCCGAATTGATTCGACCACCCTCCGGCATTCGCCGCAATAAGCCAGATGTTCTTCCAATTTCTCTCTAATATGTTCGCCTAACTCGTTGTCGGCGTATAAGTGAAGGATTTTTTCATCGAACTTGCAACTCATGTCGGTCCTTGTAATAATTGTCTTCTAAATTATATCGATCATCAGCGATTCCGGATTTAAGAATTTATCATGATTTTATGCCTTACCCAAGTTCCAGCCAGGGAAACCATTCGGAAATAAGCGATGAAAGGTAACCCAGAGAATTGGTAAATATTAATATTCCTATTATGATTAAAAATACGCCGCCAATAATTTCGACTATTCTGAAATGTTTTTTTATGCGGCCGGAAACGCTTAGAAATTTATTAAATGCCACGGCCGTTAACAGAAATGGCACAGCCAAACCGGCCGAATAAAAGGCCAGAAGGGTAATTCCGCGGCCAATAGTTTCCTCGGCGGCGGCTATTGCTAAAATACCTGCCAGGATCGGCCCGATACAGGGAGTCCAGCCAAAAGCGAACGCGAATCCGACAAAAAACGACCCGACTAATCCCAACTGTTTCGACCCAACATGAAAACGTTTTTCATAATTCAGCCATCTTAGTTTAAACAGACCGAGGAAATGAATACCTAATATAAAAATCAGAACGCCGGCGACTTTGCTGATTATATATGTATAATTAATTAAAAATCTATAGACTATCGTGGCCGAAGCTCCTAATGCGATAAAGACGACTGAGAAGCCCAGCACAAAAAATAATGAGTTTAAGAATACCCTGTTAAGTACTTTGCGTTTTTTATCTTGAAGTTCTTCGATTGAAACCCCGGAGATAAAAGACAGATAGCCTGGGACTATCGGCAAGACACAAGGTGATATAAATGACAATAACCCCGCCCCAAATGCAGTAATCCATGAAATGTTGCCCATTGGCACTCCTCTATTTTTCGTTTGACAAAACTATAATTAAATGTTTTAAGTTCCATTAGTCAATGTGTTAATCCATTAAATACTAATGGA
>CAZFSN010000219.1:0-4928 GCA_964521815.1 uncultured Ignavibacteria bacterium
CTATTTCAAATACGTCATCTTGCCTGTAGCAGATTTGGTATCGGTATTTATCTTATAGAAATATATGCCGGTGGAAATAGCCTTATCACCGGATAAATCCCAGCGGATAATATTATCACCCGCTTGCCCGTTACCATCGAAACGTTTCACCAGACGCCCGGTTATATCATAAACCGACAGATTATATTTCTCGGCTTTGGGCAGATTGAATTTTATGACTGTACTGCTGTTAAAGGGATTGGGATAATTTGCCGCGATCAGGATATTATCCGGCAAAGATTCTGACGGGGTTCCAATCCCGGTTTGCTCATCTCCCCAACCCGATATCAGGAAAACTTCGCCGCCGATACCGTCGGTTTTCTTGGTTCCGGCAATTACATCATCGAACCCATCGCCGTTGACATCACCGATACCACGCACCGTAAGCGGGATCGCGCCGACATACCTTTGCCATAACTGGTCCCCCGTCGCGCCATCGATCAAGTACACGTTATCCGTGAATGACCCGGCCACGACCTCGACAATACCGTCGTTATTGACATCATTGATATAATCAATAGCCCAGACATTATTGCCGCAATCGCTGTGCCATATTTCGGCGCCCACTTTGCCAGATATAGCCAAAGCCTGGCCGCTCCAGGAGGCGACTAATATGTCCTCGAAACCATCATCATCGAGGTCCGGGCAGATGACAACCTTCATCACATAGTCAATCATCGGATATTCCCATAACCTGGTGCCGTTAATATTATCACTATGTCCTGAAAGCGCTATTACGCCTCTGCCCCAGGTACCGGCGACTATATCTCGACAGCCATCATCGTTAATATCCGTCATAGTACCAAGCGAATAAGTGTTATCGTTAATATTATACGACCAGATTATAACCGCCAAACCCGAATCATCCGGCTCGGCGGAAATACAATAAACATGTATGCCGTCATCCAGCGAGGCGCAGACGGCATCCGCCAGACCATCGCCGTTAACATCCCCCGGCGAAACCACCGATGACATGCCATCATCGCCGCGATAACGCCAGATCAGTTCGCCGGTAGCGCCATCCAGACAGTAACAGCGGTTGGCATCACTGCCGGCAACAGCTAATACTTCGGGAATGCCATCGTTATTGAGATCGCCAGTGGGAATTACCTCATACACCCAGCCCGACCAGGGATGCGCGAATGTATTGTATGACCAAATCGTCTCACCGGTCATACCATCGATAGCAAAAGCCGTACAACCGTTCCAGGCCGTGCCGCGAAGGATGTCCCGGTGACCATCTCCGCTGAGATCATCGATAACATTCAGGCACTTATCGCCCCAGCCGCCGGAATTGGATGGCCCGCCTACAGGATGAACCGACCAGATTTGTCTGGTCTGGTCAACTCCCGATCCGGAAAGGCAAACCAGCGGATTGCCCGATACGCCGTTGTCGTAACCCTCGGCTACTACATCAGGGAAACCATCGTTATCACGATCATCGCTCGCGTTGACACAGACGACATCCTCGATATGCTGATATGACCAGATTACATCGCGGCGTTCGAATGATCGAACCGCGTTAGCATGGTAAAACAAATCATATTCCGGATGGTTAGGATTATTATAGTGAAATACGTAGTAACTATCATAGGTGTTCTCTATGTCCGGATTAAAACCGGTAGTGACCATGACTGAATCGCCCGGCATGATTGTCAAACCGTTGACTGATTCAACGCTAAAAGGCGCCGCGAAATCACAGCTGGAAATAATTACGGTTTCATTACCGATATTTTTCAGAACGATTTCTCGCTGATGCGAGCCGCCGGTAGACACATAGCCGTATTTTACAGGATTGGGCGTAATACGAAGCAATGGCTCGGCCGAGACAAGCCCGCTTAAAAATATCAGGACAAGAGAAATTTGAAAACCTCTATTCATACTTATCCATCTCGACCCACGGCCTAAATGAACCCAATTATTTAAGAAGTATCATTCTTCTAACCGAGCTTATATTTCCCGCGATCAGTTTATACAGATAGACACCCGAGGCCAATGATTCGCCTTTCGAATCAATGCCCTGCCATATTATAGTATGTACTCCGGCCGAGTACTGGCTATCTACTAAAGTCGCGACCAGGGCACCGGTAATATCAAAAATCTCGATTTTTACTTTGGAGTTATATGGAATCTGAAAAGCTATCCGGGTGGAGGCGTTAAACGGGTTGGGATGATTTTGATAGAGCTTGTAATCCGAGGGAATAGCTCCATCGCCGGAATCAATTCCGGAGACAATATCAACCGCGAATTCCGAGATTCCAGAATACGGGCCCCAGCCGTTATCGTTGTGGGGTCTGACTCGCCAGTAGTAATAGCCATTAGCCAATGGCGATGTCAATTCAAATTGAGCTTCGCTTACAGCCGAATCGAGAATAGCGTAAGTATTGAAATCCGGATCGGTTGAGACCTCAAGTAAATAATCGATAGCGTAAACAGGCTCGGTCCATTCGAACGCGAACATGTTCGTATCCAGCGAATCGCCAAAAATGGGGAATGTTAATTCAGGCGCCGGCGGACGCGGGCTTAACGGATAAAGTAAAATATCCGTAGTTGTAGGCCCGCTTGAATTGACCGACACGTTATAAACAGTCTTGGTGCGATAGTCATCCTTCAAAAACCGAAGCGTATAAGTTCCCGCGGCCAGTAACCTGTTATAGCGGCCAAAATCGGGACGTGACAGGCGCGGATTAATATCATCATTGATATGCTGTAGTACCTGAACTTCGGCTTCTATCGGTTCGAGCGTAACCGAATCCCGGATAACCCCGGTGATACCGGCCCCCAGAGCGCGGCTTAAGAGGTAGTACTGGCTAGGTAAATGCGCGTCGACAATCGAATCGACCAGAGCCGGATTTTGAATAGTCGTGTCTGATATTTCAACTGCGAAAGCCGCGGTACCGAAATTGCCGTAAAAATATGTTTTGAAATCGCCTTTATCGACTAATGCCCGCCTGGCGGTGTAGGTAACGGTATTCGAATCATCAGGGATAGCCCGAATTCGCGAGGCGTATGCCTGGCAGATTGACTGCATCAATGTCTCATCCGGCCCGAAACCATGCCCGCCTACATTGGAGTACCAGTACCATGGATAATAAGCCACATTGGGCCGGCCATATGTCGGGGAATGATAGTCGATAGCAATTAGAGGGCGGTATTTCCAGCCATAAGCGGCCATAGCAATATTTTCCGATTCGGTAAATGGCGCCCAGCCTTTAAACTGAAGGCTTTCCGGGGCAAGGGCATCGGATGCGTCATCGATAGACCAGCCGAAATCATAATTACGGTTATTATCAACGCCATCGTGATAGTTGAATACACCATTGGAATCATTATCGCTTTTATTCTTGCGCCAATCCAGATCGCCGCCTTCAACTACGAGATGGCCCTCGGGATTAATGAATGGAACGCAAAAGATTTCTAATTGATCGATATAATTAATTACTTCCTGATCCCCTTCAGCATAACGTCTGACAATATCCTGCACGAAATTTACAACCACTTCAACCCCAAGCACTTCATCGGCATGCACGCCGCCATCGAGGAATATCGCCGGTTCGTCCTCATCGATAGCTACGTTATCCGATATTTTCAGTCTCAACATCGGGATATGATCACGGGTGGAAAAGCCGAGCGTATCAAGATATAAGATATCGGGAAATGAATCCCGCAAATCCGTAAGTGTATCCAGCACTTCCTGATAGGTATGATATCTCTCCGGCAAGACATCCTGACAGAAGGCTATAGATGAACATATTAATATCGCCAGTGAGGCAATAATTACGATAAATCTAGACATGAGTTCTCCTCATTACACTTAAAATAACTAAAACTTTTCCTATAAACAATATATACCAATAACTACTTTAATCAAGCCTAAAGTGTCGTTGTAATGATAGGATTGGTAATAAGATAGAAAATAAATTTAGGCAGACCGGCAGACCCTTAAATAACAAAATAATCTATATTGTGGGCGATATTATAATATTATCTAAAAGTCGGACATTATTGATTATAACCACCATCGAAATCAGAGTCTTACCGATTATCGAATCAATGTCCGCCAGATCATCCCACTTGTTGAAAGAAATATACTCGATTTTTACGCCGGGGACAGAACCGATTAAGCCTGCCATTTCGGTTTTGATTCTATCTATATCAGTTTCGCCCTCGGCAATCAGTTTTTTCGCCAATTTCAGCGAATCGTAAATGACCTCGGCCTCTTTTAAATCGCCGGCAGATAAGTAGGCATGCCTGGATGACAGCGCGATACCGGTTTTCGTGCGCACTATAGGACATCGAACGATTTTCAAATCGAGATTAAAGTCGCGCACGATACTTCTTATAACCGCCAGTTGCTGAGCGTCTTTTTGGCCAAAATAGGCTTGATGCGGCTGGCAGACTGAAAACAATTTCAGGCAAATTGTTGCCACGCCGCGCATATGGCCGGGTCGGGCCGCGCCCTCTAATTTATCCGCAATCGGGCCGGGATCGATAAATGTTTGGAAACCATCCGGGTACATATCTTTAACCGAGGGATGAAAAATGATGTTGGCGCCGCCGGCTTTAGCCTTTGCGCAATCCAATTTAAAAGCCCGGGGATAGCGAGTGAAATCCTCACCCGGCCCGAACTGGGTCGGGTTGATGAATATCGAGACTATCGTAATATCATTTTGTTGGTCTGATTTGCGGATCAGCGATAAATGCCCCTCATGAAGCGCCCCCATTGTCGGCACAAGGCCTATTCGCAGTCCTTTAAGACGGTATGATTCCGCCAGCTTGCGCATCGCGCGAGGCGATTTTACTACTTGAAATTTTTGTTTCATGAGGGGAAATCTAATAAATATTTAAGCCATGTCAATAAATTGCCAGAAAAATGATATAAATATATT
>CAZFSN010000220.1:0-4893 GCA_964521815.1 uncultured Ignavibacteria bacterium
ATAATAATCTTCGTGACACGGCTTCGGCTTTTTCCAATTCATTTTGATTTATCAGATCAACTACACTATTAGAGAGCTGATCAAGGTCGGTGTAAACCGCCCTATATTTTATTGGTGGGACCGACGTCGGCCTTCCGTCTTGGTTCAGAAGACAGCATTTTTTATATTTCTTGTTACTGCCACAGGGACATGGCGCATTGCGACTTATCTTTGACATGGTCAATATTTTTACATATTTTGATCTTTGTGACAATGGATTCCTATGCAGATACGATTTGCCACAGATTTATCTGCCGACGAATATGTACGCCGGCGGGCCTGGAGGGACGCAGCGCTTGACACCTGCCCTCTTCACAACAAAGGCGGATGCGGCTTTGCCAGCCACGGCACCTATACTCGTCAAGCTCCCCAGGGCACGAAAATAGCTCGCTGGTACTGTCCGGATGGACACAGCACTTTCAGTCTGCTTCCTGATTGTTTATCCTCGCGGTTACCAGGATCGCTAATCGAAGTCGAGACTGCGATTGATGAAGTCGAAAACGCACCGAGTCAAGAAGCCGCTGTGCACGATCTTCGACTCGATGTCGGTCTTGCCGGCGTTTTGCGCTGGATCAGACGGCGGCTGTTTCTGGTACGTGCGACATTGACACTTTTAATAGAACTTCTTCCTGTCCTGCCGCAAGATTGCAGGCCCTGCATTTCATCGTTTAGAGTTGCCCTTGGAGTCGAGCATGTTTTACCGGCACTGAGGATTTATGCCGAGCCATATCTGCATATTTTACCCCCACCGATAGGCTTCGGTCCCCGGCCGCAGCACAAAAGACTCAAAAAAACGCTCTTCCAACACAAAACGGGTACTGATCCGCCGCAAAAAAGAGAATAAATTGTCTCCAACGTCAACATAAAGGAGGCAATTGCTATGAAAAACCTGCAAAACGATCTTCAATGGTCAGCAACGGGACCTGCTCACAGCATCGGTGTGTCTGGCGGGAACCAACAAAAATACTCCAGCCAAACAAATAAACGTAATCCCAGGCCCAAAAATAGATCTCACCCAACTGAAACACGCCCCCTTGAGCCAAATCGTGTACGGAAAATCACCGGCAGTTTTGCTTTTATTGAACACCGCTTCCTGCATGACGGCTTTTGGGACAGTCTTGACCACCACCAGCTGCTTTTGTATCTGTTTTTAATAATCGTAGGCGATCGCAACGGCCTGTCATACTACAGCTACGATAAAATCTGCACCCTTTTGCGCATCCCGGTGGATGAATACATCCTGGCCAGAAACGCTCTGATTGATCAAAACATGATTGCCTTTGATGGTTATCTCTTCCAGGTTCTATCCCTTCCCGAGCAAGTAAGTCGACCCGTATCTAAGACGCTTAGAACCCGCGAACAGATGGAGGAACATGATCCGGCAACCATTCATCAACTCACGCTGGATGCCTTTTGGAAAAAGCCATGAGCAAACAAACATGCCATGAGGTTCGAGGTGTCGGATAAGGATATCAGAATGTTGGCAGGTGCAATCCTGGATTATCTATACCAGACAAAGTCTGACAAGGAACATAGCCGCCAGCGTAGCGTAGCGAGGTTTACCGAAATTCTGACCGATTTTCTTATTTACGCTATAAGAGAAGATGTTGCCTGGAAAGACATGTTTACCTTCGATACTTTCATAAAATTCCGAAAGGGCACCGGCCATAAAAAAGCATCCCATGCTCTGATCGGCCTTTCGGGGTTTTTGCACGACAATGGCAGCATCCCTGCGCCTTTACAGATCCCAAACTACCAGATCCAATTGCCCGACATCTATGAGCAGTATCTTTGCCATCTCAAACAAACCAAAGCGGTCTCCAATGGTCTGCTTAAGGGCGCAAGAAGAGTTCTGGTTGCTTTTCGTGACTACCTTGAAACTGACAAGATCGATCTATGCTCTTTGAAAATCGAACACCTGGATGTGTTCATGGCTAAGTTTAAAGTAGCGCCGAGTACCCGTAAAACGTATCGGCATCACTTGAGGGGATTTTTGAAGTACCTGTATTATGAGAAAAAGATATTGAGAAAAAACCTTGCATCCCTGTTGGTGGGAGCGCCCTTATTTGACCAGGTCAAGCCGCCCAAATTCCTACGGCCCCAGGAGGTGCAGAAACTTTTTACAGGTCTAAAGCTGTCCACCCCTACCGATGTCAGGACCTGCGCTATGATATATCTGGCCTATACCCTGGGGCTGCGGCCTATTGAGATAAGCAAGATTACCCTTGATGATATCTCTTTTAGTGAGGGCAACCTTCGTGTGCCGGACAGAAAGACCAAAAACCCTGTTGTCCTGCCCCTGCCCGAGATGACCATCAAGGCAATCGCTGCCTACATCGCTACGGCCAGGCCAGAGGCGCCCTTCCGACAACTTTTCTTGACATACAAAAAGCCCTTAAAACCCGTTAGCGCCAACACGGTAGTCTATTATATCGGCAAAGCCATGAAGGAGGCCGGCCTGTCTAGTTCGGCCTATTGGCTCAGGCATACATATGCTCAGAATCTTCTCCAGATCGGCCGCTCCATATACGAAATCAAAGAGATGCTGGGCCACCAGAATATTCAATCCAGCCAAGCGTATCTTCATATAGACACCAAACTAATGCGAAAGGTTCTGTTCAATGAAACCCTTTGAAAGCTTTATGGCACCGAGGCTTGATGAGTTTTTGGTTTATCGTAAAAGCCTGGGATATAAGATGAGGGGTTTTACATCACAGCTAAGTGCTTTTGATCGATATCTGAAGGAGAAAGAAAGCAAAGAGAAGTTGCTTGGGCCTTCGTTTTTTCTTGAAATGAGAGCCAATCTAAACATGCAGCCAAGTTCTGTGAATACAATTCTTTCCGCTGCACGCGTCTTCTTTGCGTATATGGTACGCTGTGGGTATTACGAGCAAAACCCGGTTGCCGGCGTCCCGGAACTCAAACAAAACATCATCGTGCCTTTTGTTTTTTCACCCGAACAAACCAACCAACTGCTGGCCGCTGTCTGCAAAAGGTTTCATCATACAAAAGGGCTTTTTCTAAGAAACCTGGCCATCTATACGGCGATATTGCTCATGGCCCGATGCGGGTTGAGAATCTCGGAGCCTTTAAGGCTTAAGCGGCACCATTACCGTCGCGATGACGGCACCATCTATATCGAAAAAACCAAGTTCAACAAGGACAGGCTCATACCGGTGCCGTCTGCCGTAATGACACAGATCGATAACTACATCAGCGTACGAAAGGCCCTAATGCGCCGAGATCAAAGCCCCTATCTTCTGGTGCGCGCAAATCAGCAGCCATTAAGCGATACTCAAGTGCGCCGCTTGTTCGTAAAGGCCCTCAAAGATATCGGCCTTGATCAACCCAGGCGGGTCGTTGGCAATGTGAACTTCAATCAACCGACACCACACAGCCTTCGTCACTCCTTTGCCGTAGGCACCTTGTTAAGGATCAAACAGCGCAGGGAGTCTGCCCAGAACGCCCTGCCGGTGCTGGCCGCATATATGGGCCACTGCGAATACAAGTATACCAGTGTATATCTTAGGGTTACTGATGCCCTCAGCCGAAAGCACTTGGTCGATTTTACCCTCTGGCAGGCAAGAAAAGAATGAAGCTGTCCACGTGCATCCACAAGTTTTTCGATCAGTACCTGCCCCACATCAAGGGGGTGAGCCGGCATACCGTCAAATCATACCGTGATGCATTTAAGCTCATGCTGCCATTTGCCGCAAAGTATCATGGCATTAAGGTTGAGTCCCTGAGGCTGGAGCACTTCTCGTCTGATTTAATCCTAAGCTTCCTTAATCAACTTGAAAAAGAGCGCAAAAACCAGCCCGTAACCCGTAACAATCGGCTGGCGGCTATCAAATCTTTTGCCAAAATGATCCGGTTTGTCTATCCGCAGCAGCAAGAGTTGGCAGATACCATCCTCAATATCCCTCAAAAACGGTCTCAAAAGCCACTGGTTGGCTTCCTTTACAATGAGGAGATCCTCAAGGTCTTTGGATCTGTCGATATGCGGAGCAAAGAAGGCTTTCGGGATTATGTCCTGCTGCACCTGCTCTATGACTCAGGGGCCAGGGCCAGCGAAATCGCAGATCTGAACCTTGACTATTTTAACCCGGAGCAGAATACCATGGCCATCCTGGGCAAGGGCAACCGGTTCCGGCTCGTAAGGCTTCAACCCCGGACAGTGAAGTTGCTGCAACCCTATATCAAAAAATATCGCATTGCCCCAAAACCCAGCTATCAACACCGTCTGTTCATCAATCAGCGGGGTGAGGGGCTAACCCGGCATGGCATTTACCGAATATGCAAAAAACACCTGTCGATGGTGCTGCCGGCGAAACGGCTCAAAACCATCAGTCCGGTTCACAGCTTTCGTCACTCCAGGGCTATGGATCTGCTCTACCAGGGGGAAGCAATAACAGACATCAAAAACCACTTGGGCCATGATAACGTGCAGTCTACAACACTGTATCTGCAGCTGGATCTCAACCACAGGCGACGTATCCAGAAACAGTTTGTCGAGTATATGCAATCGGACTTGAACATCGACCATAAAATATATGAGCTGTTTGATGGGGAAAATATGCAAGACATGATGGCCTGGCTCGATAGCCTTTAACGGAATTGTATAACTATCGGCCAATCAAGCAGAGGTGCGAATAAGCCATAATTATTATGTTGTCAGTGCATGATCTAAAACCATTGAAAAGACAGATATCATGTTGCTTTTTCGGCAAATTTTGGATATCCTGAACGAAAGTCAAAATGCCCAATGTTTTTAATGGGATAGAGCGGCTCACAACATTATGCAAGCATATTTGATTTTCGACATGGCCTAAAAATTGGATGATGAATTTTTGA
>CAZFSN010000221.1:0-4825 GCA_964521815.1 uncultured Ignavibacteria bacterium
CCGCGGTGATCGCTCCGCCGGGACGGCCGCCGGTGTTTTTCATGTCGGCCATCTCCGATTTGATCTGCTCATAGTACTCATCCCATAAAGGCAGCTGCCAGGTTTTCTCCGATGTTTTTTGCCCGATATCGTATAGCTGTTTTAGAAGCTTATCATCGGTGCCGAGTATACCGGCCGCGCCGGTGCCCAGGGCTATCTTGCAGGCGCCGGTCAACGTGGCGATATCGATAATCGCCTTGGGTTTGAACCGATGCGCGAAGCAGAGGGCATCGGCCAGGATAAGCCGCCCCTCGGCGTCGGTATTGAGCACCTCGATAGTCTGGCCATCGCCGGCGGTTATAATATCGCTGGGTTTCAGGGCTTTTCCTGATGGCATATTCTCGACCGCCGGTACGATACCCACGACATTGATCCGGGGCTTTAACCGTCCCAGCACAATCATCTGCGAGATAACCGCCGCCGAACCGGCCATATCGTCTTTCATATCAACCATGCTTTCATTTGGTTTGAGTGATATGCCGCCGGTATCAAAGGTCACGCCCTTGCCGACTAAAACTAACGGCGCCTCTCCCCGCTTGCCGCCGTTGTAGATAAATGTGATCAATCGCGGCGGCTGATCGGAACCTTTGGCTACTCCCAGAAGCGCGCCCATTTTCATGCCCTCTATTTCGCGCGGAGAATAGATTCTGGTCCGGATACCGTATTTGCGGCCCAGCGTCCCGGCTTGCGCGGCGTAAGTTGATGGTGTCAGGAAATTGGCGGGTGTGTTAACCAGATCGCGAGTATAACAGGCGGCCTCGGCCAAAACCATCGATTTGTCAATTACTTTCTTATGCTTCCTATATTTCTCGGCGATAATCAAACGCAAGAGCAGCGGCTTTTTCTTTTCCGATTTAAACTTATCGAAACGATACCCGCCCAGAATAATACCCTCGACAAACGCGCCCAGGCCGTTATCCAAATCAGGCATATGAACCAAAGCCGCCGACTTGAATGACCGTTTGATCAAAAAACCGGCCAGTACTCCACCGGCGCGACGGGCTTTATCGGACGCGTATTTTTCTTTGGGGCCTAACCCCAGGAATATTTTAGCAAGGCCGGCTTTAATATCTTTCGAATACAGCTCAAATATCTCGTCTTTATCGCCGGAAAAACCGCGATCAGCCAAAATCCCGGCGGTGATTCCGAATTTCTTGACCGCGCCGTTAATGGTATTCGTATCATCTTTAAAAAACAGAAATACATCAACATCCCTTCTGTTTTTTTCAACAACGCCGTAAACTGTTTTAATTTTCATGAAATCTCCTTAAATATTTTATCCCAATTAAGTCATTATTCTTATTTTGAACATCTTTTTTTGATATATTAGATTAAGTTCTTCGCGGCGTACGATTACCGCCGGAGTTTCATTATCAACTATTATAATAGCTCCCGAAATATGCAAGTTAACCCGCTATACGGTCTTGACAAATTTCTCCCGGGCGGCGCCGCAGGTTTTACAGGCAACCGGCATCTCGTTGCTTTCGATTTTACCGCACGCCTGGCAAACCCAATAGTCGACCTCTTTGTTGCGCCCGAAATTATCCAGCGCGCTATTCAAAATCCGGACATGACTTCTCGTGGTTTCAATGGCCGCCCGAAACGCCGTCGAAGCTACCGGATTGCCGTCCTGTTCGGCTTGCTCGACAAATGTCGGATACAACTGCGTGAACTCATAGGTTTTGGCATCGATAGCCGAGGAAAGGTTGTTTTCGGTATTGTCCAGCTCACCTAAAATCCTCAAGGCGTTTATGGCATAGACTTTTTGCGTTTCGGCCATAGCCCTGAAAAGCTTGGCTATTTGACGATACCCCTCCTTGTCCGCGATCTCGGCATACGCGGAAAACTTAACCGAGGCCGACGATACTGAAGCGATAACCTTTTGCAGGTTTTCATCCGTTTTCAATTCACTTACCTCTACTGGTTAGGAAATTTAAATATAAAAAATCTTTAAACATTTAAACCACGCTGGTCATCGATTGATTTGTTATTATAGTAATTATTTTTATGGGCACAGTCAAACGATTTTATATAAAATTGATAAAAATCAGCGAACGTGTGATAATTTTTACCATTTGAAATACCCAATAATTTCTGTTGATAAATGCCTTTGCAATATGATATCGTTTTATTTATAATTCCAAAATTTTAAATTTCAAACCGTTAGTGGAGGTGTATTACCATGAAACTTGCTGTAATTTCAGACACCCATCTGGGCGATCCGATGTGCACTTTATTTTACATGAAACAAGTTAGCCCGGGCTACAAAAATGTGCACCAGGGCGACAGGTACCAGAAATTCGCCGAAGCGGCCGGGACCGGCAATGATTATTTGATTTTGGTCGGCGATATAATAGATTTCGCGATCGAAAGCTATGAGGATGCCTACGCTGTTGCCGGCGCGTTTTTTCAAAAAGTCAAAGATGACGGGATCGCGAACGAAATCATTTATATCCCCGGCAATCATGATTTCGATATCTGGCACACGGTTGAACATCAGGTACGGGTAATCAAACCCATCAGCGGGCATGTTCCTGTCGGTAAATTCCTCTGGTCGGTCGCCGGCCATCTCGATGATAGACCTGCTCGAGCCGATACCCGGCTTGCCACCTATTTATTCGACCGCAACGCTATCGATAAAATACCCGCTTACGCTGATTTGTATTTGAATAAAATCACTGTACCGGATACCAGCTTTCAATTCTGTTACCCCAACCTTTATCTGGTCACCGATGAAGGTAAATCGATAATTATCACCCATGGTCATTATTTGGAAGCGGTCTGGCCAATGATAGGCGAATGGGCGGTTAAAGTATTCGGCAAACAGGATCTAAACGTAGAAAGACCGTTGAATCTCGTAGATATGGCTTCCGTGAATTTCCCGATGTGTCAGTTAATGTCATCGGGGGTTGGCCAGGCCGGCGCGCTGACTGACTTGATCCAAAGTATACAGCAAGAAACTAAAAACCATAATCTGGGCAATATCAAAAGGTATCTGAATAATTTCATCAAAGCTATTGCTGATTATAAATATCTTTCCCTCCTTAAAAAAGCGGCCCTGATACCGGTCCTGCTGGCCGGAAAATATCTGCTATTAAATTCGTTGAGCAAGTTCAACGACGCCCGTTATGATAGGGAAATCCTTGATAAGCCGGAAGTACAAGATCGTTTCTGGAATTACTATGGGGCCGGTCGAAAAGAAATAGACATGTTAAATAGCAATTATAAACTCGATATCCCGCTGCCGCTTCTGATGATTTTCGGTCATACGCATTGCCCGCTGCCCTGGAAAAATATACCGGCGCGCGTGTTGCCCGGCCGATTAGAATCGGATAAAAAAGATATAGTCCTGTTTAATACGGGTGGCTGGCTAAATCGACATGATAAGGAAAAACAAATCGAATTCTGCGGCGCCCGTGTTTATAAATATGAAACCGGTAAGGGGATTACATCAGTAGCAGTCGAATAGTAAATAGGACGGCCCTGATACATTATTTCGCGGCTCATCGCCTATCAACCGGCTTTTAGAACAATGACAGCTTCACGTATTTCTTGGGATGCTGTTTGATATCGATAAGCAGGCTGTCCAGTGATGCCAGGGTGGCGCTAAGCCTTTCATACAACTCGGCATTGACCATCAGTTGCCCTAAAGTACCCTCGCCTTTGTTGATCTTCTCCAGAGTCGCATTTAATGCCATCAAAGCGCTATCGGTATGAACGTACAGATGATCATCATTGGCCAATTTGCCAAACGTGCCTTCGCCGGATTTAATATTTTCGATAAAACCGGTTGATTTGGCCAGGAAGTCGTTTAAATTTCTATACAGTTCCGGATCATTAACGATAGCCGCCAGATTGCCTTCGCCTTCATTGATTTTCCGGCTGAGCTCCGCCCAAATTAATAGCAATGAATCGAGGTTCGTGTAAAGTCTGGGATCGTTAATAATTTGCGCCAGACTACCCTCCCCCTCATTAATCTTGCCCGAAATATCCTTGGCATTCTTGGCAATTTCCCTGATATCTTTGACGATATCCTCGCCCTCGGTGGAAACGAACTGGCCCGGCGCTATTGGCGGCTTATCCAGAGAACCTAAAGAAATATCTACCGTCCTGTCGCCAAGAAGCCCCATACTGGCCAGTACGGCTTTGGAATCTTCTCTTATTCTGATAAAGCTTTTTGATCGAATCGACATTTTAACAATGATAGCCTTGGCATCGGCGATATCCGAAAAATTAATGTCCTTGACATTGCCGACTTTCACACCGCCAAGTCTGACTGGCGCACCGACTTGCAAACCCTCTATGTCATCAAACCTGGCAAAAAGCGCATAGTTTGTGGAAAATATTCCCTCCTTGCCGCCAATGATGAAAAATGCCGAAAATAATATTATCAGACCTATGGCGATCAGCGCGCCGACTTTTATCTCTTTTTTAGTACTTTCTTTCATAGGTTTCATTCACCTTCCCGCCCGACCGGAATTGCCTGACAAATCCGTCATCGCTGTTCCGGAAAGCTTCATATGTATCTTCAAAATGAACTTTGCCGTCATTCAATAAAATTACCTTCTGAGCCACGAAAGCCGCGCTCTCCAGATCGTGCGTAACCACTATTACCGTGGTATCAGTCTGGTCGTGAACCCGCTTGATAAGCTCGTTGATAGTCTGGGAAGTTATCGGGTCAAGTCCGGTCGTCGGTTCATCGAAGAATATGTAATCCGGATTATTAGCCAGCGCTCTGGCCAGAGCGATCCGTTTCTGCATCCCGCCGGATAACTCCGATGGCATC
>CAZFSN010000222.1:0-4810 GCA_964521815.1 uncultured Ignavibacteria bacterium
TGACATCCATAATAACAATATTTTTCAGTTCCAGGTTATAGGCAAAATTTAAAACAACGTACGCCAAAAAATAAATAAGAAACTTAGAACTTATCGATAAACTGATACCAAAACCGGATATTAAAAGTAGTAATGCAATAATCCAGGCACTGGCAAATGACAACTGGCCCGAGGCTATCGGCCGGTTTTTCTTGATTGGATGAAGTTGATCCTGCTTACAATCGGAAATATCATTGATAAAATAAATCGCCGAGGCGGCCAAACAGAAAGCGATAAAAGCTTTTACTGCTAATATTACCGATGCGGCGTCGGTGTATTTTTGGGCGAAAATTAAAGCCGCGAATAATATCAGGTTCTTCACCCAATGATGAAGCCGGGCTGTTCTAAGAATCGAATAAAGCATACCGCAGTAATAAGTAATAATGGATTTACAAGTCAAGCAAAAATAAAGGAGCCGGTTTTCGGCTCCTGAGGCTGTTGATAAAAAAGCGAAAAATCAAAAGTCCGGACTGGTTACGTCAGGTCGTACCCGCAAGGGTGTGATCGCCAAGACCTTGAGGCCTGACGGAGCTTGGCAGGCAGGTCACGCTTCGCTACGACCTGCCTGAACGCAATTTAAGCTTTTGTCAAAAAACTGAGGAGCCGGTACTCGGCTCCTCGCGTATGAACAATTTATCGATCGATTATTCGCTGTCAATCACGCAGGCAAAGCCTTTCGCGTTGATATCTTTTTGAATTTTTTCGGCTTTCTTAATGTTATCTGTCTCCGCTATAGTAACTCTGAATTTGCCGTCATCCCGCGCTTCAATCTTGCTATCGACGCCGAAATGCTTCAAAGCACCGATTTGCATCAAGGCCGCTTCCTTGTCATTGAATATTCCCACATTAACAACGAATAAATTCGGCGTCGCTTTAGTTGGATTTGTTTCGATACCCGGATCAAGGTCCGCGGCAGATGGCATTTCGATAGGTTCGATAATTTCAATTGGCGCGACAGGTGTATCGAGCGATTGATTATTATCAAAACTGACGGAGCGGGTTTCTCCAAAACCGATAGTAAACGAGAAGAAATGAGTTTGTCCCATATCGCCGCCCGGGTTAAAAGCGTAATCTATATCGATACCGGCGAAGTTGAAGCCGGCGCCGAAATTTACCGCGCTGGAGGCGTCATCACTGCCCATGCCCCCGAAACCTGAACGCAAAGCCATAAAATCAGTCATCTGATATTCCAGGCCGGCGGAAAATGATGTTTTGCCGTCAAACGGCATTTGGGCGCCCAAAAGGAAAGAGACCGGCAACTTGTATGGACTATAAGATGTTCCGAACGATACCGAAGATGGCAATGGGGAACTTTCGGTTTCGTATTTCATTTTCGGTCCCAGGTTATTGGCGACAGCGCCCACACTAAAATCACTCGTATTATATTGAAATCCGATATCGAACGCGTAACCCTTGGCCGTGATATCATCCAATTTTTCGGTTATATATTTCCCACTGAAACCTAATGATAAATTATTACCAAGAAGCCGGCTATAAGAAACGATGCCGACCATGCTGTATGGATTAAGAGTACCATCGCTTTGATTGAGTTCGTTATAAACATCGATTTGCCCCATATGTAAATAAGCGGTGGAAAAAGCGACCGCGGATTTTTGTCCCAACGGGAAGGCGCCGCCCAAAAATTCATATGAAATATCCTGGTACCATATATTGTGCATGAAATTCACGCCGGCCCTGTCAACCATTGATAAGCCGGCAGGATTAAAATACCCGGCGGCAATATCATCGCTTAAAGCATAGCCCGCGCCGCCTAATGAAGCTTGATAAGCGGACACACTGATATTAAGAAAATCGGCCGCCGTTGTGCCTGAAGCCGAAACTGAAATCGGCGCCGACAAAACACATATTGTTGTTATTACGATTAAAGTTTTTAAGTCCTTACGCATAATTCCCTCCTTCAGCCGTAATTATACGCAAACGGCGTGCCTCCATAAAGAAACCCCTGTTAAGGCCGCATAATATGTTGTGTGGCAAGGAATTATGTGTTGCACCGTCAATTTTGCAGACAAACAAGAAAATCTCATAATCAGTTTAAAATTTCACCAGTTTTCACGAAGTACAACTGTACTTTGCCGTTTTTTCCTTCACAGCTTCTCTTAAGTGGTTGAATTCTAAAACGATCCCGGCAAGTTTTTCTGAAAACCTAAAGTGTTTAATCGTTGAACATCACCCACTTTTGAACATCTTGGGTTATTACTACAGCTATCGGAAGATGTCAACAACTTAATAGAAAAAAATTACATAGTTGATATATAACTCAATATATATGTTTTAAATCAGGTTAAATAATTATAGTTTTGAAGCCAGAAGGTTTAAAAACAGGCCGACATCGGTTACCACGCCTATAGCCTGTTTCGAACCTCTATCGGCTAATTTCGTTACCACAGATGGGTTTATATCGACACAAATAGTCTTGACCGTGGCCGGAAGCATATTACCGGTGGCGATGGAGTGAAGCATCGATGACAACATAATGACCAGATCGATTTTTTCCAATGCCCGGCCATAAGCTTTCTGGGCCTCGATCATATCGTTTATCGTTTCCGGCAATGGACCGTCATCCCGAAGCGACCCGGCTAAAACAAAAGGCACATTATTCTTAACGCAGGTATAAATAACTCCCGACCGCAAAGCCCCGGCTTTGACCATCTTGTTAATCGATCCGTATTTATAGACCTGATTAATCGCCCTTATGTGATGTTTGTGTCCGCCCTCGACAGCTCTGCCGGTTTGCGTGTCTATACCAAGAGAAGTGCCATATAAAGCCTGTTCAATATCATGAACCGCCAGCGCGTTACCCGACAACAAAACATTTATAAAGCCTTTGCGTATCAACTTGCATAATGATTCGCCAGCGCCGGTATGAATGACAACAGGCCCGGCCACAACGGCCACTCTCATCTTTTTGCTTTTAAGCATCGAGGCGACCTCGGCTACGGCCAGTTCGACTTTCTTTTCGGAGGAAACTTCCGCCGACATGAATTCGAAATCTTTCCTGTCGCGCTGTCGAAACTCCGGGGTTATCCTTATCCCCTCCAGCCCGCAAACTATATTATCGCCGCGACGAATATCCCTGAGCTTGACGCATTCGATTTTCTGGCCATTGACAACTATAACCGCGTCCATTCGCTGTTTGTTGACCTTCCGCCAGCGTCCGTCGATCAGGATGTGAGTAATATGGTTCGTAGTCGAATAAAAACCCTCCGGCGCAACCCGGTTTCTGACAGCTTTTTTAAGAGTAATCGGCTTCTCATCTACGATGGAGCAACCGAGATCGTGCAATTGTTCGACGATATGATTAAGCTGAGATTTTGACCGGCATTTGATAACAATATTAGCCTGGGATTGATCGATATTCGTCTTACCCATCTCAAACGATTTTATTTCGAACTTGCCGCCCAGGCCGATAATCCTGTCGAGGATATTCGACATGATACCTGAATCCACCAGATGACCTCGGGCTTTTACTTCATGGGTATGCCAGGGTTTTAAAGGTTTGGCTATCATATAAATATTTATCGGCGGAAGTCTGCTATGATTAATAGCCTGGATTTTACATCATATAATCAAACGTTCTTGACTTATTTAAAAAGGCGGGCCAGAAAGGGAATTTTATCTTAGACTATTTTTGTATTCCGTTCTGATTTTCGTTAGAAATTCGATAAACCGGTCATCCAGATAATCCGGGTAAGTCCAGGGTAATTTCTGGAATTTGCCATCGACATACATAAGAGTAACCTCGCCGTAGATACCCTGATTCAAATAAATACGATGCGAGAAGTTTTTGGTGGAAGCCAGCACCAGCTTGGATGTTTCCAAATAGCCGGGATCAAGGTTGATCTGTCGTTTGTCGTTTTTAATAAAGACCGATTCAATATCTATGGCTGTCCGTTTGGCCAGCCAAAGGTCTTTGGGATCGAACGGGATTTCAAAACTGAAAAGAACCTTTTTCAAATTCGGGCCCATCTCCGGCGTGTAATAATCGGTATGATTGAAATCTATTATCGCGGATTTGTTATCCACCAGCCCGTAAGCGCCTTCCAGGCTATCCTGAACATCATCGAGATTGATATGAGGTGCGAAGGTGACGGCGCAAATTAATTTCACCATCGGCGGATTGGCATTGATCATTTCCTGCCTCCTTTATATGGCCCTTTACAGGCTTTAATACATAGTCCGCAAATCATGACACCGATTCCATGTCTCGCGGCATGTTCCTGAAGCCGTTCATAGCAAGCCCGGCCGTTGAATTCCGACGCTCCCATAGGCGAGATGGCATCGACCGGACAGGCGGCCACGCAAGCCCGGCAGTTGCCGCAATCGATAGCCAGAGGCAAATCCGTCCTAAGCGGCATATCGGTTAGAATGCTGGTCAGGCGCATGGTCGCGCCGAAATCAGGATGCACCAGCAAGCCGTTAAGCCCCTGAAAACCGAGCCCGGCATTAATAGCCGCGTGGCGATGAGACAGATGCGCTCGTTGTTCCGACCAACTCGTATAAACGCTGGCCGGAATCGGCATAGCCTGATAACCTTCTGATTGAACGTATTGTCCGATCCGGAAACTGATTTGATCGAGCAGAAAGTTGGCTGTTTTGTAGTGATGTTTATATAAAACATTCGGGCCATCGATTAGAGTATCGAACACTTTTCGGCTCAGCCTGATAGCGATGCTGACCGTGTACGGCAAAGTCTCCGCCGCGTCTTTTATTTCATTGTCCAGATATTGTTCGAGCCGGCTGGTCTCGGCAA
>CAZFSN010000223.1:0-2912 GCA_964521815.1 uncultured Ignavibacteria bacterium
AGAGTAATTTATGTTGACACTATTCCGGCGGTAGCTTAAAATACTCCGGAGATATTGATGAAAGGGATAAAATGAGCTATTTATTTAAAACGCTGATAGCATCGTATATTTTTATTATAATTGCGTTAGCCCCTGCCGCCAGGGCGGATACTGTAACGGAAACGGCCGATACGACGGCAAAGATTCAAACAACAGAAGAGCAATTAGCTGAACCAACCCGAGTCGATCTATTGGTAATAGCCAGCCCTATCGGGCCGGTTACACTAAGGGTCATTAAAAAAGCGTTGACGGAAGCAGTCAAACACAAATCGCAAGCTCTGATTATCGAGCTGGATACGCCTGGCGGACTGACAGAGACCACGTGGGAAATTAACCGCCTGATCCTGTCATCTGAGGTGCCGGTAGTGATGTATATCGCGCCTCGCGGAGCGCGGGCCGGTTCGGCGGGCGTTTATATCACCTATGCCTGTCAGATAGCGGCTATGGCCCCGCAAACCAATATCGGATCGGCTCATCCGGTGGGTATGGGAGGCGAGGTCGATTCTATCTTAAACGAGAAGATTACCAATGACGCGGTCGCCAAGATTAAAACGCTGGCTACGAAACGCGGGCGTAATGCCGAATGGGCCGAAAAAGCGGTCAGGCAGTCCGATTCAATCACCGAATACGAGGCGTTGGAAATGGGTGTCATCAATTATATCGCCGATGATCTGGAAGACCTTCTGGCAAAAATCGATGGCGACACTGTCGAGGTTCTTTCCGGCAAAGTGGTGCTTCATACTAAAGACGCCGAAGTAGAGAATATCGATATCGGTATTGCCAACGAAATACTGGAGGTCATATCTAATCCCAATATCGCTTATATCCTGCTGACAATCGGTATGATGGGAATATATTTCGAGTTTTCCAATCCAGGAGCTATTATTCCCGGTGTCGTTGGCGGGATAAGTTTAATCCTGGCCTTTTTCGCCATGCAGACCCTGCCGATAAACTACGCTGGCCTGGCCCTGATGTTTTTAGCGATAATTTTATTCGTATTAGAATTAAAAGTAACCAGCCATGGCGGTCTGGCTATTGGCGGCATAATCAGTTTATTTTTAGGTTCTTTGATGTTGATTGATTCAGAGGTGCCATATATGAGAATATCACTTTCCGTAATAATTCCGGTCGTGCTCGCGACGGCCGGTTTCTTTATTTTTGCGATCTATTTCGCCCTGAAAGCCCAGAATCGCAAGGTGACGACCGGCGACGCCGGTTTGGTGGGCGAAATCGCCACTGTAAAAGAAATGATTGGCGGCAAAGGTACCGTGTTTGTGCATGGCGAATATTGGCAGGCGCTCGGTACCGAGGATTTTCCGGCCGGAACCAGAGTGAAAGTAATCAGTGTTGAGGGTATGTTCGTAAAGGTAGATAAAATATCATAACAAGGAGGAAATAAATGGCTGAAGGCATTTACGGAATTGTAATTATTATTTTCGTTTTTGTTTTTATTCTCAGTCAGGCGATTAAAGTCCTGCGTGAATATGAACGCGGCGTCATTTTCAGACTGGGTCGGCTTATCGGAGCTAAAGGCCCGGGACTCATATTGCTTATCCCGATGATCGATAAGATGGTAAAAGTATCCCTGCGCACGGTTCCCATGGATGTGCCGCCGCAGGATATTATTACCAAAGATAATGTCACGGTCAAAGTCAACGCGGTGGCTTATTTCAGGGTCATGGATCCCAATAAGGCTATCGTTGATGTGGAAGATTATATCTATGCCACTTCGCAAATCGCCCAAACCACTCTGCGGTCGGTATTAGGACAGGTCGATCTGGATGATCTTCTGGGTGAGCGCGATAAGATTAACCGGGAATTGCAAACAATAATCGACCAGCAAACAGAGCCCTGGGGCGTTAAAGTCAGCGTGGTCGAGGTCAAGAATGTCGATTTGCCGCAGGAGATGCAGCGCGCTATCGCCCGTCAGGCCGAGGCCGAACGCGAACGCCGGGCCAAGGTTATCCATGCCGATGGCGAAGTGCAGGCCGCCGAACGGATTCATCAGGCCGCCAGCACAATCGGGCAGACGCCGGTAGGTATTCAGTTAAGATACTTGCAGACGTTAGTCGAAGTGGCCGCTGAACGTAATTCCACTACCATCTTCCCTGTCCCGATTGATTTATTCAGACCGTTCCTTGAGGGCGCCGCGAAACTACCCGGAGCGAAACAGTTATAGACGGTAGGTAATTTGCCGGTTTTCTGGAAATTTAAAAGGGGCCGAGTTTGACTTGGCCCTCAGTGTTCAAGTAGGCGGAAATTGAATTGAGGCAGGTTAAAATCCCTGCGGTCTTGACTTATATTCATCGAAATTGTAAAGACTTAGGCCGCCTGTAAAAAAAATAATTGCCTTTAAAGATATATATGGTATTATTCGATATATATTATAAGAAGATTGGGGAATATTTTATGAAAAGGATTAATCGCCGAGAGTTTATCAAAGATATAGGCAAATACGCCGGTGGCGCGATGATCGGCGGTTATATCTTTGATTCGATGTTTTTATCTCCATCACAGGCAAAAGCCTCGATATTGGCGCATGTGATGGTGGCCAAAAACGGCACTCCGGCTGAAAATGTCGCCAAAGCTATCGATATGAGGTTTGGAGGTATCGAAAACATAATCGGCCAGAATGATGTCGTGGTATTGAATCCGAATGGCCAATGGCCCTGTCAGGGAGCCGCTAACTGCGAGTGTTGCATGGGCTTAATCGAACTTATTCTTAATCGTCCGGGTGGCTTTAGCGGGGAGATAATATTCTGTGAGAACACTCAATTTCAAGTAGACACCTATTGGAATATGACGGGCTATGCCCTGGATAGGAATGGACCATACAATTTCCTGGATATGATTGCCCATTACAATGGCCTTGG
>CAZFSN010000223.1:3012-4808 GCA_964521815.1 uncultured Ignavibacteria bacterium
GATTATGATGTCGCCAACAATAACACCCGCAAAACACAGGAGGGCTGCCGAAGCTTGGGTTATGGCACGACCGATGAATCGGAGATCGCGGCTTTCGTATTCGACTTCGATTCGCCTTCAGTTTTCAGATTCGATATCGACAGGAAGATTAAAGATTTCCGGGATGGCAACGCCTCGGAACAGGAAGTCCTTGATCTGATTGACCAGTATAATAATGGCGGTCAGTGATCGAGTGTCTTACGCATTTTACATATTTTTTCGATCGTGACATGCCAATGGATCAGATTAATACATGTACATTATTGTAATGATTTCCCAATGTTAGTGATGAAATATCTTGCAAAAAATGGATAATTAATTATTATTAAATCAGTTAAATTAAAAGCAGTCGAGTCGAATCGTTTTTAAAAATTGATAACTCGGCGGAGCGTTGCTTCAACGGCGTTGCCGTAGGATGGATAGATTAGCCTGGATATTTCAGGAACTTTAATATTTGTGGATTCGTTGGAAAATTACAATCGGTATGGATTCAGAATCAGAGAATAATACGAAACGACAATCGGAGCTTTTCTAGAATAAGCAAGGTGTAATTTGAGAATAATATTAATATTTATCGTGCTTGCGCTGATACTGGTTTCAGTAAGTTATTCTCACGCGGAGGAAATACTCTACCCGACTAATAATGATATCCAGGTCGGATACCTGCTATCATCGACAAACCTGAATGTCGGCGATACTCTTATTATTACCAGAACGCTGGTAAACAACAGTCCGGATATGCTTCATAACCTTTACTGGGTTGAAAACTTACCGATCCAATTTGAAATCCTGATGTATGGAATTTACATAAATGGGACTGGGGTCGATAGTTATTATTCGGGCGCGCTTGAAAACAGTCTTTGCGATTCCTGTGAAGCGATTCGCTGGGCAGTTGACTTACCGTCCGAGGATGATCCATACGATTACACTATTAATCCATCGGATTCAATCGCGCTGGTTTATTTCGTGATTTGCCAGACTGAGGGAAGTTATACCTTGCCTTTTCATACCGCCTGTTTTCACGATGGCGATCATGGCAGTTACACGATAGGAGAGCCTGTTACAATAGATATTTCGTACCAGAGCGGTAACGGTAATATCGCCGGTACAGTCACCGATCATGACCAAAACCCTATACAAAACGCGGCGATAACGGTTATTGAAACCGGGGCGTTATGTTATTCCACGGGCGCCGGCCTATATTCATTTTCGAATTTACAGCCGGGAGTTTATAGCTTAAGCGTCTCACACTCCGAATATAATGATGCTATTGAAACAGATATACATGTCTACGCCGGTCAGACAACTATTCGCGATATTATCCTGTATTCTCCTGATTTGCTTTACGTCCCCGGTGATGTAAACGGCGATGGAGCAGTCACCGGCAATGATGTTACATACGCGGTGAATTATTTTAGAGACGCCGGTCCGCCGCCACCTTACTCGGTCTGGCTTGAATCATCACAGATATGGCTATATGCCGCGGCGGATGCTAATGGCGATTGCAAATTTATTGGCTCGGATGTGACCTACCTGGTCAATTTTTTCCGCGGTGCCAATGATGGGATTTTATACTGCCCGGAAGCGCCACCGCAATAGTTTGTATTCATAGTACATTTCATCTATTGAAATCTTATTGTCGTAGGCGGTACACGTGCTCGTATGCCTCTAATCCGAAATCGACAGGCAGACGGGGAAAGGCTGTCCCAAAAGGTGACAGATTGCCACGTCGCTTCGCTCCTCGCAATGACCGATTT
>CAZFSN010000224.1:0-1629 GCA_964521815.1 uncultured Ignavibacteria bacterium
AAGCCAGCCAGAAAATGCCGTTGAAATGAGGCTGTTTGGCCGGCAGAAATAAGGCATCGGATATTTGAAACAGTTTCTCCCCGGCGAAAGCGATAATCCGGTTATCGGATGCCCAGAGCCAGCTATAGAACGCCTTTAAAGACCAGGTTACAGCCGGTAAGACCACCATCGATATAGACCTGCCCAGAAGCGAGATCGGGTCAAAAACACCGGTTTGCAGACTGCCCCAGATAGCCATGCCGATTAATATCATCAGCAAGTAATATTTCAGGCTCTGATAAGGTTTATAGACATTCGATTGCATCAAGGCTACCGCCCGATGTTCTTTCCGCTGGGATTTAAATGAGGAGAAAAAGTGATTGACCGAACCCAGCGGACAGATCCAGCCGCAAAAAAAACGGCCGAAGAAAATCGTTGCGATTAAAATAATAAAACCAAAAGCAAGGGTGGAATATAGGATCCCCGCCGCCAGCGATGTGCCCATCAAATTAAGCGGGTTTATATCGAAAAAGAATTTCAGCCAGCCCGAAACGGTTTCCTTGTTGGGATTATAATGATATTGAGTGGTAAGTATCAGATAGACGAAAAACACGAAAAAGAATATTTGTGAAATGGTTCGGGCGATTGTTAGTTTACGCAATTTACAATATCCTAAATTAGTATGGATTAGACCTCGATTTCAGCAATTTTCTCCTTTGACGGGTTGATTACACCCAGGCCTGCTTCCTCGGCCATTTTAATATAGCTAAAATCCGACGGCTTTAATTTGAGGTAGCGGGTCGCGTAAGCGTCGGCGGCCACCTGGTCGGTTGAGGCGATTACGGTATTATAGGTAATAACATCCGCCAGATTGCCACCGGTGGGGCCGTTTCTTTGCAGTACACGGGTGGCATCCAAAACTGTCAGGGTGGGTTGAAACAGCCGGCATAATTCGACTAAATTATCATTGATATTCTGATGGAGTTTATTGCGCGGGCCGGTCAGCGCGCCGAACCAATTTTTCATAGACGCGGTCATACCCGACAGAGAGTGATGTTTAACTATAGGTACATTTATAAGTTTATCACATTCCAGTATCGGTTTTAAAACCTGCCATTGCCCGAGACTGTCCGGGCCGAAATCGACATCGGTGAAAGAGCCATCATTGGGGATAATGACCTCAGCCCCGGCTTTTTGCGCCGCCTCTTTGATACCGGATCGATTGAAAGTGCGGTTCGGAGAGTTACAGGAAACATCCACAACTACGACTTTAGCCGCTTCGGCGGCCAGGCACAGGCGAACCAGTTCGGCAACGACATCGGGATTGGTGTCAGCACCCATCTGAGGTGTCCTGTCCCAGCCGATATTGGGTTTCAAACAGACATAATCGCCTTTCGCGACAAATGACTCGATTCCGCCCAGCGCGCCTATTGCCGTAACAGTGGCCATACTCCAATCAGGATTTTTAACCGCGGCTAATATAGGTTTATCCGGGCTTCGGTCAACGCGCCAATTTTTAGGTTGATAAACCGTGGAGGCCTTTACTTCACCGCTATTTCGCTTGCCGAGATAAAATATGCCGCCGCCAATTATCGCGGCTCCGGCCGCCGCCCGGGCTGTTTGTTTGATAAATTCGCGTCTTTTCATTAG
>CAZFSN010000224.1:1729-4749 GCA_964521815.1 uncultured Ignavibacteria bacterium
CGATTATACTCCGTTGTCAATGATAAAGTTATCATAATTACTTGGTCTGCCGTGGTGTGCTAATATCGGTCAATTGTAAAACATCTATTAAAAGATATTAATATACAGTATCAATATCCGATAAGTTACAGAAGACCTTGACATATAGGTAAGCAGTGTTTATTTTGGCCGTTTATTGAAAGGTATAGATATGGTCGATATTCCTAAAGCATATAATCCGAAACTGGTTGAAAATGAAATCTACGCCAAGTGGGTCAAGTCCGGAATATTTCATGGTCGACTGGATACGGATAAAAAATCTTATTCTATAGTTATCCCGCCGCCGAATGTTACGGATGTCCTTCATATCGGGCATGCCCTGAATAATACGCTTCAGGATATTCTAATCCGCTGGAAAAGGATGCAGGGCTATGAGGCGGAATGGCTGCCCGGGGTCGATCACGCGGGTATCGCCACCCAGGTCGTGGTCGAAAAATCTTTAGCCCGCGAAGGCCGGTCCCGTCATGATATAGGGCGCGAAAAATTCGTCCAGAAAGTCTGGAAATGGAAAGAGGAAAAATTCGACCGCATCATCGATCAGCTTAAAAAAATCGGCTGCAGCTGCGACTGGGAGCGCACCCGGTTTACCATGGATGAGGGCTTATCCAGAGCGGTTATCGAGGTTTTCTGCAATCTCTATGAAAAAGGTCTGATCTATCGCGGTGAACGAATTGTCAACTGGTGCCCCGATTGCCTGACCACGCTTTCCGATGATGAAGTCGAACATGACGAGATCGACTCGTTCCTATGGTATATAAGATATAAGATAAAAAGCTCCGATGATTACTTAACCGTTGCCACCACCCGGCCCGAAACCATGCTGGGTGATACGGCGCTCGCGGTCAATCCCGATGACGATAGATATAAAGAGTATATCGGCAAATCGGCGATACTGCCTATTATGGATCGTGAATTGCCGATAATCGCCGATGAATATGTCGACAAGGAATTCGGCACCGGTGTGGTGAAAATCACCCCGGCCCATGATCCCAACGATTTCGATATCGGTATCCGTCACCGCCTGGAACGTATTAATATCTTAAACAAAGATGGTACTCTAAACGAGAATGCCGGCAAGTACGCCGGAATGGATCGTTATATAGCCAGGAAAAACCTGGTCGAAGACCTGAAAGAAAAAGGCTACCTGGAGAAAGTTGAAAGCTATAACCTGCTTTCCGGGACCTGCTATAGATGTCATACGGTAGTCGAGCCATACCTATCCAAACAATGGTTCGTGAAAATGGCGCCTTTAGCCCAGCCCGCGATCGAATCGGTGAAAAGCGGGAGGGTTAAATTTCATCCCGAACACTGGGTAAAAACCTACCTTCACTGGATGGAGAACGTCCGCGACTGGTGTATCTCCCGTCAGTTGTGGTGGGGACATCGCATACCGGTCTACTATTGCGATGAGTGCGATGAGGTCATGGTGGCCCGGGTTAAGCCTGAAAAATGTATCAAGTGCGATAGTACCGCTATCACCCAGGATGAAGACGTTCTCGACACCTGGTTCTCCTCATGGCTATGGCCGTTCTCGACTTTTGGCTGGCCGGAGAAAACGCCCGAACTGGCCAAGTTTTTCCCGACCAAGTCGCTGGTTACCGCCTCTGAAATTATCTATTTGTGGGTTGCCCGCATGGTGATGGCCTCGCTGGAGTTTATGGGCGCCGAACCGTTTTCCGATGTCTATATCCATGGCACGGTCCGGGATGCCGATGGTATCAAGATGTCTAAATCGCTGGGCAACGGGATCGATCCGCTTTTGATTATCGATGAGTACGGCGCGGATGCCTTAAGGGCATCGCTGATACTGGCAACGCCCGAAGGTCAGGACCCGCACATTTCGGAAAAAACTTTCGAGATCGGGCGCAATTTCGCCAATAAAATCTGGAGCGCGTCGCGATTCGTGCGGATGAATAGCGGCGATTGCGAACTCACCGCCGATATGAAGCTGTCCGAGGATAATCTCGAGATGCCGGACAAGTGGATACTGTCGCGTCTGGCCAAGACAATCGGGCAAATCAATAATTACTTGTCGGGATTCCGGTTCTCCACCGCCGCCAAAGCCGCTTATGATTTCGCCTGGAACGATTACTGCAGTAATTACCTTGAGATGATCAAGCCGCGCTATAAAAACGGCAATGGCGATGAGGCTGTCAATCCAATATCGAGCCACGCCGCCCGTCAGTGTTCCGGCTATGTGCTTCTGCAAATACTGAAATTGCTTCACCCGTTTATGCCGTTCGTAACCGAAGAAATCTGGGGCCTGGTTTTAGAGGATGACGGCAAGGGCCTTATATCGACCGCCGCCTGGCCCGAACCGCAGTTGAAATTTATCAACGATGACCTGGAAACGGATATGGCCAGGGTTATCACTCTGGCCGAAAAAGTCCGGATGGCCTGCGCCGAGCTCGACGTGCCGCCGGCCAAGAAACCACAGGTACTTATTAAATGCGAAAATAAGAAGCTGGTGAAAATATACAGCGCGCACACCGAAGAGATCAGAAATTTGGCCCGCTCCGGCGAGGTTATAGTCAGCACCGATATCAAGAAGCCCCCGCTGTCGGCCTCGGCGGTGGTGCCCGGCGCGGAGATATTTATCCCGCTGGAAGGCTTAATCGATATCGTTCAAGAACGGGCACGTCTGGAAAAACAGCTCGCGGAAAAGATCGTTTTCCAGGATAAATTAACGATGAAACTCAAGAACAAGGACTTTATCAAGCGCGCGCCGGCCGAGGTAGTCGAGGCCGAAAAAGCCAAGCTGTTAAAAACCGAAGAGCTAATCGAGAAGCTCAACAAGAACCTCGAATCGCTGGCGGGGTGGTAGGCTGATGTGCCTGCCGTCAGGAAAGGATTCCTGACGGCGCCGGGAAAAGAACACACGAGACTATATATAAACCGACAAAGGCGACCGGACAACCGGCCGCCTTTTTTATTCCCTGTGTTGTCCCCGTGTTGTCGGGGTCGCTTTTCCGTGTTGTCGG
>CAZFSN010000225.1:0-4724 GCA_964521815.1 uncultured Ignavibacteria bacterium
ATTCCCGCACGAAACCCGCGCCGAGGGTATCGCCCGAGGCTTCACCGGCAATTATGAGGATATTGGTCATAGGCTATTTTGATAACCGGCGCAGAGTTGTTCGATCTTTTTGGCAACTCGCAAAGCCGCCAGCCCGGCCCGGCCGGTTACAAGCGGGGAGTGTTTGCCCTGTATCGATTCGACGAATGACTGAATTTCGCTTTGAAGGTTATCCTCACGGGGAATTTCGTTGTTTTCCCGCACGATCACGCGGCCATCGGGCAAGCTGAATTTTGAAAATATGCCGGCTTGTTTCGCCAGAGCCGATTCCGGACCGACCAGCGAATATGTCTCCAGTTCGCCTTTGGCTAAATCCATCGAGATATAGCCCGATTGCTGAAACACTCGCAGCTTGCGCATCTCCTTAAGCGAAATCCGGCTCGATGTGATATTGGCTACACAACCGGAAGGGAATGTTAAGCGGGCGTTGACTATATCGGCGGTTTCGGTAATCACGCCCACGCCGGCGGCCTCTATGGCCGATGGTTCCGCACCGGTTAAATCCAGAAGCAGGTCGATATCGTGAATCATCAGATCAAGGATAACGGCCACATCATGGCCGCGGCCTTTGAACGGCGCCAGACGGTGAGTCTCGATAAACCGCGGATTGCTAATTCGAGATCGAGCCGTTCGAAAGACCGGATTGAACCGCTCGCTATGGCCAATCTGGAAGATAGCGCTGTTAGATTCAGCGACAGCCACCAGTTTCTCCGCCGCTTCGATATTCGGGGCTATCGGCTTTTCCAGAAGTACCGCCTTGCCTTTTTCCAAAAACGGCAGGGCCGATTCGAGATGAAAATTAGTCGGCACCGCGATTATCACGGCCTCGATTTCGTCTAATAGATCAGTCGGCTTATCGAGAATCGCGCAGTTATATTGATCGGCGATTGTCTTGGCTTTCTCTCTATCGAGATCGTGACAGCCGACAAACTCGATTTCGGGTATCGCGGCCAGCTTGGAGGCGTGAAACCGGCCCATATGGCCGCAACCGATTAGACCGAACCTGACTATTTGATTACCCCCCTCTCCGAGACACGAATGAAATCGACAACTTTCTTGACTTCGGGAATTTGTTCGATCTCATTTTCGATTTTATCGAGCGCTTCTCTGGTTTTATATTTCTTGGAAAGCAAATATCTGAAAGCGGTTTTAAGTTTCGATATAGTATCATCGGAAAAACCCCGGCGTTTCAAACCGATTGAATTCAAACCGAGGCATTTAAGCGGGAATCCGGCGGCCAGACTATAGGGGATAATATCCTGAGTGACCCGGAAACCGCCGCCGATCATCGTATGTTCGCCTATATGGCAGAACTGATGGATAACCGTGCCGCCGCCGATTATCGCCCAATCGCCGATTTCCACATGACCGCCCATATTGACCGCGTTGGCTAAAATCACGTTCGACCCGATTATGCAATCGTGGGCCGCGTGCGTGTAAGCCATGAACAGGCAGTTATCGCCGATTTCGGTTTTGCCGCGAGCCAGCGTACCGCGGTTTAAGGTGACGAATTCCCGGATAGTACAGTTAGCGCCGATTATCAATTCGGTATATTCGCCGCCGAATTTCAAATCCTGCGGCGGCCCGGCGATGGCCGCGCTATGATAAATCTTACAACCGGGGCCGATACGCGCGCCAGCTTTGATCGATACTTGCGAATCGATCCAGACATTTTCACCGATTTGAACGTTATCCTCGATAATCGAGTACGGGCCGACTGTCGCAGACAATGGTATCGTTTCCGGCTTGGCGACTATGGCTGTTTTATGTATGTTTGACATGATTATTTATCCTCTATTTTTATTGCTATATCAGGCGTTATCGCATCAGTGGAGTCTGTGTCATAAGTAAAAAAATATTACTAGACAAGCAGGCCCGCATAAGAGACAGCTTGCTTCGCCCCGCTAATCGCGGGACTCGCAATAACTTCAAAAGGCTGTCATTGCGAGGAGCAAAGCGACGTGGCAATTTGTTTGCTTTATGACACAGCCTCGTGGGACTCGATAGCGCTAAAATTAATAAAATCACTTCGCCCGGGGCCCCCCGTAAACCCCCATATCCGATACGGTGCCGTCATTATCGGTAATCAGCGAATCACCCGAGTTGATACAGGGCGAACCGGCTTGTAGATGGTAATCATCCTCGCCGACGAACATCGGATCGACCGATATATTGCCAAATTCGTTGGTGAAATCGGGCATATCGCGGTACTGGCCTTCCTTGTTGTTAAAAATATCATTATGAGAAATTACGAAATTATCGTTTTGGCCGTTACTCCAGAATCCCACCGGCGGGCAGACCCACTGCTCGCGCCAGCCGTTTGCGGTCACAATATTGTTGGCAAATCGCCCTGAGCACTCCTCCGACCAGATAGCCAACCCGCAGTTGCCATTGTTTATAACCAGGTTGTTCGTTACATCCATGTAAGATGTGCCGGTAACGATAATCCCCCAGCCAAGATTGTCTTTCACTACATTGTTTGAAGCTATTACCCGGCTAGCGCCGAACGCGCCGATACCTTTCCAGTAATTGCATATCTCGTTACGATAAACCTGGGCGGAGGCATCCCAGGTGACACCAACTCCGGCGCCCCGGCCGCCATTGATAATGTTATCCGCGATTACGGCAGTTGCTCCCCGATATAAAGCGATTCCATCCCAACCGTTGTTGAAAAATTCATTGTCGAAAATGAATAATTCAGCTCCCTCGCGGCCAAATACGCCGCCTATACTGACTACTAAAGAATCAGGTCGATCGACATTATCGGCTATCAGGCATTGGGTGATCGTAACCCTTGAGTTGCGTACGACAATAGCGGCATCGGTGGCATTGCCGTCAAGATCGCGTTTGCCGCCGGTTATTTTCAGATCGGTTATCGATGAAATAGGCGAATCCAGAAACAACACGCCATAACCGGCATTGGTGATAAGCGTTGTCGAATCAACTCCTGATCCGATTATAACCAGGCTTTTGCCTTTTATCATAAATCCTCGAGTGGCTTCAACCTCGGTAATATGATTTTCACAATTACCGCAAAGTGTTTCCGGAAAAGCGTATTGCCTGGCCCGGAAAACGCCGGATGATAACCTGATCGTATCAGCCTCCGTAGCTTTGTCGATAGCTGTCTGCAGATCGTTGTAGTAGCCGTCAGTATAGCCGCCGCCACGGCGACGGGCGTTATCATCGCCGACATAAATTGTGCCGGCCGAAACTGTCAATATAGCGAAAATCACAATCAAGACGCTCAAACGCATAGGGAATATATATACATTTGCCGATTGCAGGTCAATTTTATTTTAAGATAAAGTAGAGGTATTTATGGGCTCTTATAAATATATGAGCGGGATAAGGATTAGTATTGCCAGGCCGTCATAAGTTGTCTGGCCAGGGGACCCGACAACACGAGAAATCCTAATGGAAATCATCCCACTCGATATATTCTTTATTAACCTCCGGCATGGCGTTTACAACCAGTTCGACCAGGCCGCCGTATAAAAGACGGACCTTCTCATAAGCGCCATAATGCGTGATTAAATCCCTGATCTGGCCTTTGCAGTTTGAACAGGGAGCGCAAACATACTTGTTGACAGTCGGTTCCAGCTCTTCTTTAGTGAACGCGTTAAGTATCTGGGCGAATTTGCGCCGGCCGGCGATAGCATTGCGCCAGTTGGGGAAATTGTTACTTTGCATGATAGCAAAACCCGAACCGCCGCCGCAACAGTAGTTGTTGACCCCATGAGGTGTCATCTCGCGGAACTGCGGGCAGATCTTTCTTATCACCCGACGCTGCGGTTCTATAATCCCCATCGACCGCGTGATATTACAGGGATCGTGTAAGGTCACCGGGAAATTGTTCTTCTCCGGATCGACTTTTATTAAACCGTCCATCACGATATGTTCTAAAAGCACCAGGCTCGATTCACGCGGGATATTGCTTTCGCCCAGCCAGATTCTGTCGCCGATAGCCATCATAGCCTTATGCGCGTGCCCGCATTCGCCGACTACGACTTTTTTCACGTTCAGTTTCTTGGCCGATTCGGCATGTTTCAAAGTCACTTTGGCCAACTGGGCGTCATCGTAGAACAGGCCGTAGTTAACCGAATCGTAACCGACTTCCTGGCTGGTCAAAGTCCAGTTCAAACCGGCGGCTTCGAAAATAATAGCGAATGCTTCAACGTTCTCCGGCCAGGATAAAAATTCGCCGGCGTTATGAATAAGCAGAATATCGGCGTTGGCTTTATTCACCGGAATTTTGATAGTCAAGCCCGTGCGGTCGGTGATATCCTCCTCCATGAACTCGACAATATCCATAAAAGCCTGCGTATTGATACCTGTCGAGGAGCCGGTAGTAAGCTGTTTAATCGTGCCCTCTTTATGAAGTTCAGGCGCGTATATACCCAATTGCTGAGAAAACAGCTTCCTGATCTCACGCGCTAACAGGCCGTTATCCACGCCCATCGGGCAAGTCTGGGCGCATCTACGGCATAATGTACAGCGATACGATAATTGCGCCAGCCGGGCGACAGTTTCCCAGTTGAGATCGATATCCGAACCGGTGAATTTGGCCGTGAGCTTGCCGCCGGGTTTGATATATTTATTGATAATCCGGCGTAAGATATCCGATCGGAACAATGGCCGATATATTTCCATCTCGCCGCTTTCGATAAAAATCGGGCAGGCGGCGG
>CAZFSN010000226.1:0-4698 GCA_964521815.1 uncultured Ignavibacteria bacterium
GATATGAATCATAAGCCAAGCATAGGCTTTGAGAGCATTCCCAAAGCTTATCGCATAGACCGAAAAACGGCAGGTCGGGAGGTTTACAATTTTTCTTACAGCCTTTCTCGATTTCGCCGGTGGTGAATTTTACGAATTTATCGAAAAGAGCGGGATTGCCACTATCGGATGTTAGCATTAAATCCATTTGTTCCAGCCATAAAATCACGCTGGTTTTTCTGTAAGTATTTCTATTCAGTTGGTCGCTGTCTTTGAGCGCACTTTCAACTTCAACTTTAGCCGATGGCCACGCCTGTTGAACGATTTTGAAAGTTTCAAGATATTTTATTTCCAGATCTTCGGTATCCGGTATTTTTGACAATGGTATTACTTTCAGAAAAGGCCGGGCGTAAAGATTACCGACCAGTTCCAGTAACTTTTCCGGATTGTCAAAATACTCGCTTTTTTTGCCGCGCATATAATTAATCAGCAATAAAGAAGCGCTATCAAAACGTTTGCGCCAGAAATCATCGACTGTTTCCCGAAGCAATTTGCTTTGATCGGTGATCAACTCGGTATCGAACAAGCCGCCGCTTTCGAAAGCGTTGTCGTGAAGGATTCTCTGACAAAAACCGTGAATCGTAAAAATAGCCGCCTCATCGAATTCCACCAGCGCCGATTTCAGGCGGCGTTTGGCCTCGTTTTTATTTGGGATACTTCTAATAAGTTCAGCCAAAGTCGAATCATCGCTTCGCCCGGTTGTGAGAGATGATATAGTTTGGCGAATTTTATTACGGATTCTGTCTTTAAGTTCCTCGGTGGCCGCTTTGGTAAAAGTTACCACCAATATCTCATTTATCCGAAGCTTTTTCTCCAGAATCAACCGGACATACAAACCGGCGATATTGTAGGTTTTACCTGTACCGGCCCCGGCCTCAATCAGGTTCGTGCCCTCTAAAGGGGCTTTATTTAAATTGAACTCTTCCATCAGCCAAGCTTGGTTTGATATTTTAAAAGCGGTCGATAAATATTTAGTGACACAGCTTTAAACATATCATCAAATGGATCGAATCCGCCGAAACAGGTTTTGTAATAATCATCCTCGCTCTCGCCCCTGCTATTGTCCGAGCCGATCCAGGTTCCAATAGCCTTGCTTAAGGCCTGTCTTTCAGTTTGACCTTTAGCTACCGATTCGGCGTAATTCAATGATGAATCGGGGAAAAAAGTCAGCGGTTTGTGCAAACCTATCCAGTATAAATCGAGAAGTTGTCCGAGTATTTCGGCGGTGTTTTCTACGCGCAAATATTGCAAACATGAATCGGTTCCAATAAGAGTGCTATTGGCCGGATAGGAATCCGGTTTGATAATGTTATAGACAAGATACTTCAGCCAAATCTTGAGTCGGTCTTTGGCTTTTACCGATGCGGCGCGGTACTGCAATGGGCCGCCGGAATATATATTATCGAGTATGCCGGTCAAATGAAATCCGGCTATTTGAAAGTCAATCGTCAGCGGTTCAAACTTATCGCCGAGTCTGTAACCTGCCAGCTTCCCGGCGAATATTTTGATATCGCCGACCAAGTTATTAAAAACCGATTCGCCAAATTTGCCATGCGGCAAGATACCCTCGGCTTTGATCATATTATACTCTTTACCGATATCGTTTCCGGCCAGAGCTTTTTCCAGAAGTCGATTATTTAATTCGTATTTCTCCAGACCGGATATATCATAAGGCTCTCTATCTTCCAGAAACGATTCCGCGTCATCGAAATAAATACCCAGACGTTCGCGCAATAAAAATTTGGCTGGATTAGCGAAAAAACCGCACAACTGATCGATATCAAGCGTTCGATATTCCACGCCCGCTTCCGGCAGGCCCGCCGTAATATATGGGTTCGGTTGATCGCGCCGGTTTAATCCCGACCGGGCCGCCTGATAATTTTCCTCCGAATAGCTGAATAGTTTGCTGTCACCGCTAAAATAGTAAGGGCTGAAAGCCTGAAGGCGATGTTTGGTGACTATGTGATCGAGAATGTTATACCCCGCGACCTCGAAACCCTGATTGATATAATCGAGAAGTTCGCTCACCAGTACCGATGGCGGTATCGTACTGTTATCCTCAATACTCTGCCCGATATGGCTGATATAAAGCCTCTGTCTCGCCGACAGGATGGCCTCGAGAAATAGATAACGATCAGAATTGCGAATCGATCTGTCGCCTCGCTGAGGATGTTTCGCTATTAGATCAAAGCTCAGATGTTTTTCCTGATGAGGATATGAATCGTGGTTCATACCGATCAGGCAGATCACTTTAAACGGAATACTGCGCATCGGCAGCATAGCGCAGAACGTGACTGCCCCGGCGATAAAGCCGAAACCGTAGCTCTCCCGGGCGAAATAATCTTTCAGATATTGATTAATAATATCGAATGATAACTTATCATCAAAACCCGATTTTTCACGCAAATAGCTGAGATTATTAATAGCCCGCCGGATTACGATCATCTCCCGGTCGGATTCATTATCGGCCAAGATGAAACTGTCGCAGACTTGCGTAAGAAGCTCAACCCAGTTGTCAAGCGCACGAGATATAACCAAAGAATCGACCACGGCTATTAGTCTGTCAATAAAATCGGCCAACTTGCCCAGCGTTTGCGCTTGATCTCCTTCTATTTTATCATAGGGCAGGATATTTTCAAATAAGGTCTGTTCCTGATAGGGCATGGCATAGCCAAGTAGTAATCTATCCAGCCCGGCCCGCCAGGTGTTTTCCTGGGTACCGGGAAGCCCCAATTTTTGACGGTGCGGCTTATCGATTCCCCATCTTATTCCGGTCTGTTTCAACCAGTGCAATATTAATTCGATATCGCCCGCGGCCAGACCGAACTTGCGGTAAATATGCGGCGATTCCAGAATATCCGCGATTTTCGAGACCTCGAAGCGGCTGCCGGCCAAATCGAGTATCGCCATGAATGATTTTATGAGCGGGCTTTCCTGGGCTATATTGCGGTCGGCGATACTGAATGGTATATAGGCCGCCCCCTTTTGGCCGCCGAAAACGGCTTGCACGAACGGCGCGTAGATCTCGATATCGGGAGTCATAACCAGTATATCCCTGGGTTTAAGTCCCGGATCGGAATCGAACATGGCTAAAAGACTGTCGTACAGCACCTCGATTTCCCGCATCGGGCCATGACAGGAGTGAACCTGTATGGAATTATCGCTATCAGGGATTTGCTTGAAACCGGCGGTTTGTCCGTCTCTTTCTTTAAGATTTAGAATATCCGATTGAATACAGGCAAGCAATGAATCCTCGCTGCTTTGTTTATAGAAATCATCTTCCTGACAGGGATATTGATGAATCTGCCAGAAAAAGTCCCGACCCAATGCTCCGGTCGAGGCCAACAAGCTGTTGCCTCTTTCCAGATACAACTCATCGGCTGATAGCTTTTGGCTTTTTTCTTTTCGGGTTATCTTGTCGGTTTCGCGGTCGGATACGATATCATCCCAGAATTCACGGCAGGGATTCATCAGGAAAAGGTTAACTTCAATCAGGTTCGCCAGCCCGGCAAGTACCTGGATATGAAACGGCGGCAGGGCCGATATGCCAAACACGGAAATCCTGGCGGGCAAATCGTGTATCGGGATAGAGCCATTTCGGATTAATTCTATATAACGCTGTTTTAAGGAAGCTCTGTGGAAACCGTCGTTTTTGCGGGAAAGATACTGCCATAGTTTGGCCTGCCAGCCGCTGCCTTTGCCGATGTCCCAATTGAGAATCATCTCCGGTCTGAAAACCGTGTATTGATCAAAGGTATCGGCGATACGACCGGCGAGTTGGAAAAGTTTTAAATCAGTTTTACCGAATTTCAGATACGCCTGCAAATCCTCAAAATCAGGCGATTCAATCAAATTCGGCAGTAATTTCATTATCTTCCAGGTAAGAATCTCCGGGTCGAAAGGGGATTCCTCCGGCATATCCGGTATAAATTTCTTGAATACCTCTTGCACGAATGAATTGGGAAAGGGAAACCTAATATTCGCGCAAATACCCAGATGATCGGCCAGCCCCATCGATAGCCAGCGTTCCATACCCCGGCTTTGGACGATAATGATTTCCGGCTCGAATGGCGATTGGAGAGGATTGGCATTAAGTAAGTCAGCCAGTTTTTCGACCAGTATTTCCAGCTGATTGCCGGTGTATAATTTTAATTCAGACATTGAAAGTCCGTAAGTTTCCACCTGTTTGGTCTACTGATGTCTTCGCATTAAATCATTTAACGCGTTTCAAAAGGTATAATAATGTCTCGGCCCATGCAAGATTATTATAGTATAAGAGTTTCCCCGATTTTTTTATTCAATTGTAGGTCGCGTTTGACCTGCCCGAAATTGCTGAAAAGTTTCCCCGTTTTATAAATACCAAGTTTCCACTTAGTAGGAATATTAATTGTTTAGAACATATAAACTTATAGAAAATTACATCGAATTTTCGGGGAAAATTCTATGTAATATAGAATATAAAAGACCGGAAAATAGCGGAAAATCATACAAAATCACCAAGAGAATTAAAAATATAAATCTGAATCGATACCCGAGACCGACTCGCGAAATTTAAGGAATATTTTTTAATTTTTGTTTATCGGCCGCTATCACAAATAACTGTGATTGAAGCCTTGTTTTGCTTTTGCTTTTGTCAGAACGCCTACTTTATCAAGCGTT
>CAZFSN010000227.1:0-4683 GCA_964521815.1 uncultured Ignavibacteria bacterium
GGACGCGATTAACGCGACTATCGATTTATTCGGAAGATTAGTGGACCAGGCGGAAAAGCTATTGTTGAAAAACAAAAAAGGTTAAAAAACCTTTCATCTGTCGATTAGATGAAAGGGGCAGGCCGAAAAAGAGCCTGCCGCCCACGCAGGGGACGCCCACCCGGGCGTCCCTGTATGTTTTGTTATTAACAGGATTAATATAATGTATATGATTTGATAATGAAATAATTAATTGATGTCTTTTTGAGTTTGCTCAATCTCTTCCGGCAAAATCATCCGCGGCCGGGTCAAAGTCAAACGTCGGGATTCGGGATTGTCTTCGTATATGGTATAGCGGTTTTTGCCGCCGGATTTGGCGCCATACATGGCGGTATCGGCGTTGCGTACCAAATCCTCCGGTTCGACACATTCAGGATAGCTAAAGGAAATTCCTATACTCGCGGTGATCGGCATTTCGATACTCAAAATCTGGACAGGCATATTCAGTTCGGTTAAGACACGGTCGGCTATCTTAATCGCGTCATTTTTATCATCAACATGCTCCAGTAAAATCGTAAACTCATCACCGCCCAGTCTGGCTACCATATCGCCGGGGCGGATACACGATTCAAGCCGTCGGGCGGTTTGTATCAAATATTGATCGCCGATATCGTGTCCCCAGGTATCGTTGATATTTTTAAAGCCATCCAGATCGATAAACAAAACGGCGAACATGCTTTCTTCGTCATGATCATCTCTATTCATCAATCGTTTGAGACGACTGATAAACTGTTTCCGGTTGGGCAAGCCGGTGAGCGAATCATGCAAGGCGTTCTGTCTAAGGTGTTGTTCGGCCAGCTTTCGACGGGTTATATCGGTCTGTGAACCGGCCAGCCGGGTCATGATAGACTGCCCATCAAAAACAGCTACACCTCGGCACAGCACCCAGCGATAAACCCCCTGCCTGGTATGAATCCGATATTCTTGTTCGAAATGGGGCGTTTCTTTTAAAACTTTTTGAAAAACAGCCGATTTCAGACTCTCCAAATCGGCCGGATGAACCAGAGCAAACCAAGATTCGGGGTCATTAGTCATTTCGCTGTCTTTATATCCCAACATCTGTTTCCAACGCGGGGATAAATATAATTTGCCGGTCTGAAGGTTCCAGTCCCACAGGCCGTCCCTGGCGCCCTCGGCGGCCATCGCGTAGCGTTCTTCGCTTTCACGAAGCCTGTCGGCTATCGCGGTGATATTTTTAATCCTGGTCTTAATCATTAAAATTCCCGACAAAAGTGCTAATGATATTATCATATCAATTAGCCTGAATGTCATCTCCGGGACGGCATCCGGATTTTCCTGCATCAGAAAGATCCAGTTAATAGCGCGTTTGAAAAACATAAGGACAATAACTGTCACTATCATTAGGGCGGCAAAATTCCGTTTATTACCGCTAATTAGGCGAATAGCCATTATCGCGGCCGCCAATTGGGCCAGAATTGATATAATTAAAATGATTTGATCAAGCATGGTTCTTTATACTCCGCTAATTCCGCCTTTGATTCATTATTCGGTCAAAATCGCATCGATTATTAATATTTACCATTGAAATAGGGCTATATTTCACCGCTCTTGATCCGCAAGACTGGACCTAACGTGTTGTCTGGTATAAAGATAAATCGATTAAAAAGCTGTTGGGGTTTTATTCTTTTTCGATCCTCAGGATATGGAAAACAAACCTTATTCCAAAATTTGCCTTTTTTATGGCGGGTGCGGGATATCAATCCATTTTACCGACAGGTATGGAAAATAGCGCCGGTTTTGATCTATATGCGTATTATTTCTATTTCCGTCAGGCTAATTCCCGTTCCGCCGAAAAACCGATCCGTCGTTCAGAAATCATTTTTTCCAGAAACTTATGCAGACGGTCCGTGTAGGTGTCGTTGATTTGATTGTAGATGTAATCATAAAAAGGTATTCGGCCGGCTTTATCCGCTCCCGCTATCTGGAACTCATCCCCGGCCGGCCCGAACTTCACGATAAATACGTCATCGGGCTTTTTCACCAGAATCGGTAAAATCAGGGTCTCTTCCGGCTGATCCTCCAGCATCCCGCATAGAGTAAGCATCACGCCCACGTACCAGAATGTATCCTGCTCCAACAGCATGCTGTCTTTGGCGGCATATTTTTTGGCGAATTCCGGCTTTTCGCTAAGCGGCACGAACTTTAGATTTTCTTTAGGCATTTCGAAATATTCGCGCAGTCCGTTCATCAGGTCGGTGACAAAATTAGCGCATTCATGCCAGTAGTCGAAATAATTTTTGCGCGCCGATGAATACACCTGGCAGAGTTCACTGAATTTACTCATTTGCTGTACCTCCTGCAATCTTGGTATTTTAAATCCCTGTAATTAATCAAGCCTAAATATTTAAGCGCTGACTTCAACGATAATATATGATTTAATTGAGCGGTTGCCTATAGAAAAAATCAAACAGGGGCGAAAAATGACACACTCAGAAGAGATTTTATTTCAATTTTTTCTTAACTTGTTTCAACAGCTCTTTCATCTCATTTTCGGTGTTTTTGGGTTTTAAAGCCAGGCCGGTCTCAAGTTTATCCCGGGCCTGTTCATATTTTCCCTGCTTATCATATGCCATCGCCAGACGCCAATGAGCGGCCGCTTTATCCGGCCAATAGCCTTTGAGTTTCGAGTTAAGATATTTTTTAAAAAACGCCTCGCCTCTATTCAGATCGGTCTCCGCCATTAACAGTGTTTTGGCTGTCTGATAAACCGCCAACAGATCGGTGGAATCAAGCGTCAGTATCTGTTCATAACAGCGCAAAGCCTCGCCATAACGTTCCTGGTGAACGTAAATATCGGCCAGGCTATAGTAGATATTGACCTCAGACGAGTCAATTGCCAGACCTCTGTAAGCCAGCGATTCAGCCTCATCATATCGATCGCGGCCGGCCAGAAATCGTCCATACCAGAAATAGGGCGCGAGGTTCAATGTATCCCGAGCGATAGCTTCGGTATACTCTTTCTCCGTTTTGGGATAATCCTCATCAATATGTTCAAATATGGTCGCCCGTGCCAGATAGCCTTTGAGCGTGTCATAATAGGCAATCGTATCCGCTTGAAGACGAGCTTCGTCCTTATCGCCGCCGAAAAGGCCGGGAGCCTGCATGTAATATTGCATAAGCCCAAACCGCGCATCAATGTTTTCAGGCTTGAGTTCTAGGGCGCGTTCATATTCCCGTTTGCAGGCTTTGGCCCGCCCCGGCGCCTTGAGTACTCCGCCCTGCTGGGCCCGCATGCCCTTGGCATTGCCCAACCAGTAATGGTACCGCGAATTGCTGTCATCCAGCTTGATCGCTTTGTCGAGATAGTCTTCGGCGCTTTCCCAATCCTCGATCCGAAAACATGTTTTGCCCATCAGGAAATTCGCTTGCGGATCATCGGGATAAGCTTTTAGAAATTCACCCAGCGACGCGTGGGCATCAGCCCACCAGCCCTCATCGATTAGTTTTTCGATTTGATTGATATCTTCCGCGAACAAGAACGATGATGATAATATTAACAACAAAATGAATACTATTCCACAGAGGGTTTTAATCATGGGGCGCTCCTTAAAATACGGCGGAGCCGCATCCAGCGCCGCCTGACTGATTGCCATATTATTTAATTATAATACTTAAAGCAAGCGGATTAGTTGCGGGATTAGCTGGGATTATTAAAAAGGGATAAGTATACAAACCGGTGTTCATGTGAACTAAAAAACAGTCGGGTCAGGCGACCCGACTGCACAATGACATTAATATGCCAATTTTCAATCTTTAAAAAAATCTTCAGGGTGTTTATTTATATATTCCTTAAAGTATTGAAATAGCCTTTGTTCGCCAAACAGTCTTACCTCTATAGGAGTAAAAAGTTCTTCTATTTCTTGTGCTGCCATCGATTTTAAGATTTTTAATCTTTTTTTTCTTTTAGTTGGAGGTAGTTTATTTAAAAATAATTTAAATGACTCCTGAAGAATCCTTAGGTGCTCTTCTGCGCCTATGAGTTTCAATCCTTTAACAACTTCTTCTATATAGTCTCCTGTGCTATTATAATAAAACTGTTCAAGGCCACCGTTATCAACCTCCCTTATCCACACAGTAATGGAATATATTGCCCGTTGTCCCGGTGTTCCTTTCGCAATATACTTTAACTCGTTTCTAACATTCTCATCCGGCCAAATTGGCTCTATTATAGCCCAGAACAAGTTCTCATCATCCATGTCTTTGACTTTATCTTTTCTAATTCTGTAGTCCACTTTTAAACTCTCCTATTCCGCTTGCGTAATTCACGATACTATTTCATTAGTAATTAATAAATATAATGATATATAATATAAACAATTATAATAGGATTTCAATGCTTATCACACTTATTATGTTCTGGTCGCACTCGCTTCAACTCGACAGAGTAATTTATCCCAACAGGTTGCCCCGTCGGCGGTGTCCAGACAAGTAACCCGACAATGTTCGGAAACAATGGTAGGTCAGGCCTACTCGAGGCCTAATATGACATGGCACTCTACGAAAAAAGTAGCTCAAGCCCCGAGTAGGCTTGAGCTACGGAATTAACTACAATAGCGCTTATATGCTACACAAACAACGGCGCCAGCACCAGCGATACGATCGCCATCAGCTTGATCAGGATAT
>CAZFSN010000228.1:0-4646 GCA_964521815.1 uncultured Ignavibacteria bacterium
TTTAACCTATTTTATTAACCAGAAATGTGAAACATTATGATTTAAAAACAATCTAAGCTTAAAATGATAGGAAAAGCGCATGCCAAATAATCCAAAATCAATTCGTGAATTTATCACGGCTAATTACAAGCATTTTAACGCGGCAGTGGTGGTCGACGCGGCTCAGGGTTGGGTCGATTTCCTCAAGGCCGGCAATAAGATGCTTCTGACTATGGCCGGAGCGATGAGTACGGCCGAACTGGGTATTTCCCTGGCCGAAATGATCCGTCAGGATAAAGTGCACGGCATTTGTGCCACCGCGGCCAATCTCGAGGAGGATATATTCAATCTGGTAGCTCACAATCATTATAAGCGCCTTCCGGGTTACAGACATCTGACCTCCAAAGAGGAAAAAGCTTTAAGGCTGGAGGGCATGAATCGGGTAACCGATACCTGTATCCCCGAGGACGAGGCTATTCGGAGGATTGAAAGTAAAATTTTAAAACTCTGGCAAAAAGCCGATAAGAGCGGTCAAAGATATTTCCCTTATGAATATTTTTACGAGCTTATTAAAACCGGCGCCCTGGAAAAAGATTTTGAGATCGATCCCAAAGATTCCTGGGTAATAGCCGCTTGCGAAAAAAATCTGCCGATTTTCACTCCGGGTTATGAGGATTCGACGCTGGGCAATATTTTCGTTTCGAATGTTATCAAAGGAAAAATTAAGTCTTATTCTATTATCAAAAGCGGTCTTGAGCAGATGGAGCTGTTAATCAACTGGTACCTGGACAACACCAAAAAGAAATCGCTCGGCTTTTTCCAGATAGGCGGCGGTATCGCAGGCGATTTCCCGATCTGTGTCGTGCCTTTAATCCAGCAAGACTTACGCAAAAAATGCAAATTCTGGGGCTATTTCTGTCAGATTTCCGACAGCACTACCTCCTACGGTTCATACTCAGGCGCGGTGCCCAACGAGAAAATCACCTGGGGTAAACTCGATGAGGATACGCCGAGGTTTATTATCGAATCGGACGCTTCGATAGTGGCGCCGTTGGTTTTCAATTACGTTCTCGAAAGTTAAAGCGTTATAAATTGCTAAGATTGATGATGTAAATTCAAGAAAAATTAGGTTCAATAGAGAGGCAAAAAATGAGTGAAGAGAAAAATAAAGAAGCCCCGCGGGAACCGGGAAAATATTTCGAGGAAACGGGTAAAATTCCAACACATTTGAAGGCGTCAACATTTGATAACGCCTTGAGGCAATTCGATAAAGCCTCGAAAATGCTCAATTTATCCAACAATCAAATCGCCGTGATTAAACAACCACGGCGGACAATCGAGGCAATACTGCCAATTCGTATGGATGATGGGCGTATCGAGATATTTCAATCGTTTCGGGTTCAGCACAGCACTGCCAGGGGACCGGCCAAGGGCGGCGTCCGGTTTCATCAAAACGTAACGCTCGATGAGGTCAAGGCGCTGGCTTTCTGGATGACATATAAATGCGCAGTGGTCGGTATCCCGATGGGCGGCGGCAAAGGCGGCGTAATCGTCGATCCGCGCCTTTTAAGCGAGGGCGAGCTGGAACGTCTGGCCCGGCGCTATTTCGCCGAACTGATTTCCTCGTTCGGTCCCGACCGAGATGTCCCGGCCCCGGATGTCAATACCAACCCTCAGGTGATGGCCTGGTTTATGGATACCTATTCGATGCATCACCGGGATTATATACCGGGCGTAGTCACCGGCAAACCGCTGGAACTTGGCGGGTCATTGGGCCGAAACACGGCCACGGCGCAGGGTATGGTCTATTGTGTCCGGCAGGCTGTCAAATATCTTGGCTGGGATATGAAAAAGATATCGGTGGCTATCCAGGGATTCGGCAATGCCGGTTCGTTCGCGGCCCAGCTTTTGTTTAACGATGGCTGCACTATCAAGGCTATATCCGATGTGGATGGGGCTTTCTTTAGCGATAAAGGTATTGATCCCAACAAGGCGATTGAATATGTCAAGGAACATAAGACGCTTAAAGGTTTCGATTCGACCGGTAACGCGGACAGAATCGACAGCGCGATGGAGCTGTTGGAATTGCCGGTTGATATCTTAATCCCGGCGGCACTGGAAAACCAGATAACCGAAGATAATGCCGGCAGGGTAAAGGCTAAATTAATCGCGGAATGCGCCAACGGTCCCTGCACCCCGGAAGCTGATGACATTCTCGACAGCAAGGGCGTATTCATTATTCCTGATATATTATGCAATGCCGGCGGCGTGACCGTATCATACCTGGAATGGGTACAAAACAGGATGGGGTACTACTGGAAAGCCGAGAGAATCCACCAGGACCTCGAGGAAATCATGAACGGCAGTTTTCAATCGGTCCTCGAAACATCACTTAAATACAAGGTGGCGATGCGGATCGCGGCTTTTATAGTGGGTATTCAGCGTGTAGTCAGGGCCTCCGAACTGCGGGGATTGTACGCGTAAGATATATATCGGGACTGAAAAGTCCCGACTTTTAAGGGAAAGATTGCTTGAAAATAAAAGCCTCCGACTTTCCAGCCGGTGGTGAGGTTGTTGACAAAACGACACCGAACGTTATGTCGGATCGTAGCCCGATAGGGCGTGATCCGACATGGAATTAGCGGCCGGGTCACGCTCCGCTACGACCCGTCCAAACTCTTTTATATAATAAAAACGGGCGGTATCAAAATCGCCCACTTTGTTTTTAAAGATAACTTATTCGCGATTAAGTGTTTTCTATTTCTTCGCCCACAAACCGATTTGATTACCCTCAAGATCTTTAACAAACGCGAAATAGCCGATATCAGGCGTTATCATTGTTTTCTCTTTAATGATGTTTCCGCCTAAGTTCTTGGCTTTTTGAATTATCGCGTTAATGTCATCGACCTCGATATAAACTGTAATCCCGGGTCTGCCTGCTATATCGTATTCTTTTGCAAAACCACCGCTGATACCCTCCGGGGCCTTGAATATGAGATAATCCATCTCTTTGATGTAGTTAAACTGCCAATTAAATAGATCACCGTAAAATTTGCGCGCTTTCTCAAAATCTTTCGATGGGATTTCCAAGTGACAAATACCGTTCATAGATTTTCTCCTTAACATAATGGTTAATTTTACTTTCTATAAAAAATTAGTTTCTACGGGAAAGTCAACTTATTTATCAATCAATAATTTGAGCGACGGCATCATATCGAACCCTCAGGCAAAATACTATTCCGGGTGCTCAACAGGGTGATAGACTGAAGCTATCATTATTTGACAACGGCTAAAGATTTGTTTATTATAATGGCAATATGATAAATTAAAGAGAGGAAGTGAGATGATAGATCCAAGATTGAAAAAACTTGCTCATGTATTGCTTCATTACTCCACTAAAGTGCGGAAAAACCAGATTGTCAAGCTGATTGGCGGTATGGAGTCGGTTCCACTTTTAAAAGAATTGTATGCCGAAACATTACTAATGGGAGCGCACCCGTTTACCCGGATTATTATCGATGATATATCCGAGGTATTTTTCAAGCTGGCGAATAAAGAACAATTGACCTATGTAATTCCGATGGAGAAGTACGAGATCGAAAAAGTAGACGCGCTGGTGTTCGTGCGGGCGCCATCCAACACCAAACTGCTGTCGCATGTCGATCCCAAAAAACAGGCTATCAACCAGAAAGCTCATGGCAAGATCAACGAAATATTCAGTAAAAGGGCGGCGGCCGGCAAGTTATCCTGGGTTTTAACCCAGTATCCCACTAATGCCGGCGCGCAGGATGCCGGGATGTCTTTAGCGGATTATGAGAATTTCATTTATGGCGCCTGCATGGTCGATAAAAAAGATCCGATTGCCGAATGGAAAAAGGTATCTAAATACAATCAGAAGCTGATTAACTATCTCAAGCGCAAAAAGCTTATCCGCGTTGTCGCGCCTGATACCGATATCTCATTCAGCGTAGCCGGGCGTAAATGGATAAACTGCGACGGCAATTATAATTTCCCCGATGGCGAAGTGTTTACCGCGCCGGTGGAAAATTCAGCCAACGGCCATATCCGATTTACTTTCCCGGCTGTTTACGGCGGTCGCGAGGTTACCGATGTTCGTGTCGAATTCAAAAACGGCAAGGCGGTGAAAGCCACGGCAGCGCAGGGTCAGAATTTCCTCGAGGCCATGCTCAATATGGACAAAGGTTCGCGTCACCTGGGCGAAGTTGCTATCGGCACCAATTTCGGAATCAAGGATTTCACCCGCAATATCCTGTATGATGAGAAAATCGGCGGGACGCATCACATGGCTTTCGGCAATTCCTATCCCGAATCCGGCGGCAAGAACAAATCGGCGCTGCACTGGGATATGATCTGCGACCTAAGAAGCAAAGACGGCGCGATGTACGCCGACGGCCAGCTGTTTTTCAAGAATGGCAAGTTTTTAAAATAAGACATTGTGGTTGGAGCACAGGGACGTACTCCGACCACTATAATACATTGCCAGAATTTCGTAGGGTCGTATTGCATACGCCCTTTTTTATTCAGTAATTTATATAAGACATGAGCAAGTGAGCAAAATGACAACCTTATGAATTAAAATAATAAATTGCATTATTGCATACTACTTTATTATAATATACCTATAAAAAGCGCAATATGTTTTGTGG